>CAMKAP010000174.1 GCA_946410505.1 uncultured Clostridia bacterium | reverse complement strand
GAGCCGCCGTTGTGACGGATGGAGGCGAACAGGGCGCCAAAGTCATGCATGGCACCGAAGAAGATGCCGCCGAACACACACCACAGGAAAACGGGAACCCAGCCGAACACGGCGGCCTGGATCGGTCCGTTGATGGGGCCTGCACCGGCGATCGAAGAGAAGTGGTGGCCCATCAGAACGGCGGGGTTGGCAGGAACGAAGTCCATTCCGTCGTAGCTGGTGTGGGCCGGGGTCTCACGGTTGGGGTCGACGCCCCACTGCTTGGCCAGCCAGCTGCCATAGAAGACATAGCCCAGAGCAAGCAGAACGACCGCGACTAAGAGAATCAGTAATGCGCTCACACTTTTCACTCCTTAATGAAAAAGTATTGTATTAACTAATTGCAGCCCGGGATCATTCCCGGACGGCAAATAGTTTCCTGAAAAAAGGCTCCAGATCGTGCCCGGCCATGTTGGTGACGGTTTTCTTTTCCGCCAGATCCGTCATGCCCGCCAGCAGATTGGTATAGCCCCAGAGGCCGAACTTGTAGTTTTTCGTGAAGTTCAGCTTCTTCACGGCCCTGCGCACCGTATCGTCCGCCCGGTCAGCCAGAAACACCACTTTGATGTTGGTGCACTGGTGCTCCTTGTGGGGTTTGACCCGGGGCAGCCCGTCCGCCAGCGCGTAATCCACGCAGGCCTTCACGCTGTCCGCATCAAAGGAGGGAGCGGAGAAAACGTAGGCATGTTCATTTTTCTCGTTGACCCAGACCGTGGCGCTCTTTACGAACCAATAATGCTCGTCACGGTCCTTGTAGTCGGCCCGGAAGAGAAGCGGCAGCTCCGTCCCGGCATCGTCGGCAATGTCGTAGTAGGCACTGTAGGCGTCCTTCAGCACCTCTGCAAACTGCTCGCGTGTGATCGGCATGGGGCGGCTTCCTCCGAAAAATGAACAAATTATGACCAACACATACTATACCGCTATTGTTCAAAAATTTCAATAGTTTTTTTCGGCCTTTTCGCACTTTTTTAGCAAATATTTATGCATAATATTCAAAATGTTTTGATAAAAACCTGCTTAAAAACCATATTTACAAGGATCGAAAATTGATGTAAGATACAGAAACAGTGAGATTTGTGAAGGAAACGGGGAGTATCCATGGAAATGCGTTTTTGTGTGCCCTGCCTGTTCGGCCTGGAGGGGCTGGCGGCGGACGAGCTGCGCCGCCTGGGCATGGCGGAGGTGGCCGCGGAGAACGGCCGTGTCTATTTTTCCGGCGATGCCGATGCGCTGGCAGCCGCCAACCTGAATCTGCGCACCGGCGAGCGCGTGCTGCTGGAGCTGGGGAGCTTTGAGGCCGCGAGCTTCGACGCCCTCTTCGAGGGGACCCGCGCCCTGCCCTGGGAAAACTTCATCCCGAAGGATGCAGCCTTTCCCGTCACGGGTTACAGCCTCAATTCCGCCCTGGCCTCCGTCCCCGACTGCCAGAGGATCATCAAAAAAGCAGTGGTGGAGCGCCTCAAGAGCCGCTACGGCCTGCAGTGGTTCCCGGAGACCGGGGAGAGCGTGCAGATCCGCTTCTCCATCATGAAGGACCGGGCCTCTCTCTGTCTCGACACCAGCGGAGAGGGCCTGCACAAGCGGGGCTACCGCCCGGCGCACAATGCCGCGCCCCTGCGGGAGACGCTGGCGGCCGCCATGGTGAATCTGGCCCGCTATCGGGGGAAGGGCGATTTCGTCGATCCCTTCTGCGGCAGCGGCACCATCCCCATCGAGGCGGCGCTGATCGCAAAGAACCGGGCGCCCGGCCTTAACCGGCACTTCGCCGCCATGGACTGGCGGACGCTGGACCCGAAGATCTGGGAGCGGGCGGCGGAGCAGGCGCGGGAGAAGGAGTTTCACGGCGAATATGTGATTCTCGGCACGGATGTCGACCCGAAAGCTGTCGCCATCGCCCGGAAAAACGCCGAGCGCGCCGGCGTGGAGGACGTTGTGCGCTTTGAAGTCGCCGACGCCATGGCCTTTGACCGGCGTACGGAGCGGGGCGTTATCGTCACAAACCCTCCCTACGGCGAACGCATTATGGAAAAGCAGGAGGCGGAGGCGCTGTATACCGGCTTCGGGAAGACGCTGGAGCATTGCCCCGGCTGGCAGCTTTATCTGCTCTCGTCCCACACGGAGTTTGAGCGCTGCTTCGGCCGCAAGGCGGACAAAAAGCGCAAGCTCTATAACGGCATGATCAAGTGTGATCTCTTTATGTATACAGACAGAGGAGAGAGAAAATGAAACATCTGTTCATCGTCAATCCCATCGCCGGCGGCAGCGACAAAAGCGCTGAGGTCCGTGCAAAGGTGGAAAAAGCTTTTCGGGACCGGGAGGACGGCTTTGAAATCTATGTGACCAGGGGCCCTATGGACGCCGCGCGGAAAATCCGCGCGGAGGCGGACACGGGCGAAGCGCTGCGCGTCTATGCCTGCGGAGGCGATGGGACCTTCAATGAGTGCGTCTGCGGCGCCGCGCTCCGGGAAAATGTGGCGGTCTGCCCCTTTCCCACGGGCACCGGCAACGATTTCTGCCGCATGTTCGGGGAAGAGAAGGACCTCTTCCGCGATCTGGACGCCCTGCTGGACGGGACGGAGCTCCCCATTGACCTCATCGACTGCAACGGCCGCTACAGTGCCAATATCTGCTCCGTCGGCATTGACGCGCGCGTGGGTACCGAGGTGCACAAATACGGCAGCATCCCGCTCCTCGGCAATGCCTCGGCCTATGTGGTCTCCGCGGCGGTGAACATGTTCAAGGGCATCGCAAGCCAGATGCATATCCGCTGCGGCGATTTTGAGCGCAGCGGGATGACCACCCTGGTCTGTGCCTGCAACGGGCGCTTTTACGGCGGCGGCTTCAACCCCAGCCTGAAGGCCAGGCCCGATGACGGCCTTATGGATATTTATATTGTGAAGAAGGTCAATCTCCTGGAGTTTGCCGTGCTGATCGGCAAGTACGCCGGCGGAAAGGCGGACGAGCTGCCCAAGTATGTGACCCATCTGCGCACGTCCGGCGCGCTGGAGATGAGCTTCGACCGCACCGAGGTCGTCAATGTGGACGGCGAGGCCATGTACGCCGAGCGCATTGTCATGCGCATGGCGCCCAAAGCCCTGAAGCTGATCGTCCCCAGGGGCATGAAGTTCTTTGACGATTCGACGCTGTGATACATATGGGAACAAAACTGTCAGGCGGCCGCTCGGCCGCCTGCTGTTATGTCCCGGGGGAGACAGCGCGGCTTTAACAAATTGTTCAGAACTTTTTTCCTCCGGGGACTTGCAAAAATAGAAAAGTGTGGTATGATAAGCAACGTTAGCACTCGGGTGTTTTGAGTGCTAACGTTGCTGAATTTTGTAAAACGTTTTATGGAGGTATAGAAGCAATGAAACTCAAACCCATGGCTGACAGAGTGGTTCTCAAGCAGAACGCCGCGGAGGAGAAGACCGCTTCCGGCATCTTCCTGACCGCTTCTGCCCAGGAAAAGCCCGAGATCTACGAGGTCGTCGAGGTCGGCCCCGGCGGTCTGGTGGATGGCAACGAGGTCAAGATGATCGTCAAGCCCGGCGAGAACGTGCTGGTAGGCAAGTACAGCGGCAGCAAGGTCAAGCTGGACGATCAGGAATACACCATCGTGCGCCAGTCCGATATTCTGGCGATTATTGAGTAATCTATTGCAGGAGGCATTTTGAATTATGGCTAAGCAGATTATTTACGGCGAAGAAGCGAGAAAAGCAATTGAGCGCGGCGTCAACCAGCTGGCCGACACCGTGAAGATCACCCTCGGCCCCAAGGGCCGCAACGTGGTGCTGGATAAGAAGTACGGCACGCCCCTCATCACCAACGACGGCGTGACCATCGCCAAGGAGATCGAGCTGGAGGACGCTTTTGAGAATATGGGCGCCCAGCTGATCAAGGAGGTCTCCACCAAGACCAACGACGTGGCCGGCGACGGCACCACCTCCGCTACGGTCCTGGCCCAGGCCATGATCAACGAGGGTCTGAAAAATCTGGCCGCCGGGGCTAACCCCATGACCATGAAGCGCGGCATCCAGAAGGCCACCACCGAGGCTGTCAAGGCGGTCAAGGCCGTGTCCCAGCCCGTGAACGGCTCCAATGACATCGCCCGCGTCGGCACCATCTCCTCCGGCGACGAAGTTATCGGCACCCTGATTGCCGAGGCCATGGAGAAGGTCAGCCAGAACGGCGTCATCACCATCGAGGAGTCGAAGACTGCCGAGACTTACAGCGACGTGGTCGAGGGCATGCAGTTTGACCGCGGCTACCTCTCTCCCTACATGGTCACCGATACCGACAAGATGGAGGCCGTCATTGATGACGCCTGCATCCTCCTGACCGACAAGAAGATCTCCAACATCCAGGAGATCCTGCCCCTGCTGGAGCAGATCGTCAAGGCCGGCCGCAAGCTCCTCATCATCGCCGAGGACGTGGAGGGCGAGGCCCTTGCCACCATCGTTCTCAACAAGCTGCGCGGCACCTTCACCTGCGTGTGCGTCAAGGCCCCCGGCTTCGGCGACCGCCGCAAGGA
>CAMKAP010000173.1 GCA_946410505.1 uncultured Clostridia bacterium | reverse complement strand
CACCATGCCGATCACGTTCTCCCCTTCGTCCATCTGCAGCTTCGTAGGCAAATAAGTTCCCAGTGTGGATGCCTTGCTGTCCTCAAAGTCATACACATGGGCTTTATACAGCTGCTGGCGGTCCGTGAAGATCAGCAGATCGCGGCGGTTGGTGGATTCGAAGCTGCAGCGCAGGCCGTCCCCTTCCTTGTACTTCTGCTCACTGCTCATGCGCAGAGACTGGGCGGTGATTTTCTTAAAGTAGCCCTCCCGGCTCAGGAACAGGGTAACAGGATAGTCTTCGATCTGCCCGCTCTCGTCAAAGTCCTCCACCTCATCGGCATAGACGATGCCGGTCCGGCGGGGCGTGACAAATTTCTTATTGATCTGCTTGAGCTCATCGATAATAACGCCTTTGATCCGGCGGCGGTTGTTGAGGATGCTCTCCAGTTCCTCAATCTCTTTTTCCAGTTCCTCCGTCTCAGCTGTGCGTTTGAGGATGTACTCGCGGTTGATGTTGCGCAGCTTGATCTCCGCCACATATTCCGCCTGAACCTGGTCGATGCCGAAGCCCATCATCAGATTGGGCACGACCTCGCTCTCCAGTTCGGTATTGCGGATGATTTCAATGGCCTTGTCGATATCCAGCAGAATCCGCTCCAGGCCCCGGAGAAGATGCAGCTTTTCCTTTTTCCTGGCCAGTTCAAAATACACCCGGCGGCGGATGCACTCCATTCGCCAGGCCGTCCACTCATCCAGGATTTCCCGCACGCCCATGACCCGGGGATTGCCCGCCACCAGGATATTGAAATTACAGGGGAACGCGTCCTGCAGGGTGGTCATCTTGAACAGCTTCTGCATGAGCTTTTCCGGATCAGCGCCCCGCTTCAGGTCGATGGCCAGGCGCAGACCGCCCAGATCCGTCTCATCCCGCATGTCGTTGATCTCACGGATCTTGCCCGCCTTGATCAGCTCCGCCACCTTGTCGATCACAGCCTCGGAGGTGGTGGTATAGGGGATCTCATAAATCTCGATAATATTTTCCTTGGGCAGGAAGCGCCAGCGGGCCCGCACCTTGATACTGCCCCGGCCGGTCCGATAGACGTTCTCCATCTCCGTCCGATCGTAGATGATCTCGCCGCCGGTGGGAAAGTCCGGGGCCGGCATGGTGGAGAGGAGGTCATGCTCCGGATCCCGCAGATAGGCAATGGTCGTCTCGCAGACCTCGTTCAGGTTGAAGCCGCAAATCTGGCTGGCCATGCCCACCGCGATGCCGGAGTTTGCGGAAACCAGCACGTTGGGGAAGGCTGTGGGCAGCAGGGTCGGCTCCTTCATGCTGCCGTCATAGTTGTCGGTGAAATCCACCGTATCCCGGTCAATGTCCCGGAAAATCTCGGTGCAGATGCCGGCGAGCTTGGCCTCGGTATAGCGGGAGGCCGCGTAGGACATATCCCGGGAATAGACCTTGCCGAAGTTGCCCTTGGAATCCACAAAGGGGGTCAGCAGAGCCTGATAGCCCATGGAGAGGCGCACCATGGTCTCATAGATGGCCGCGTCCCCGTGGGGATTGAGCTTCATGATCTGGCCCACGATGTTGGCGCTCTTGGTGCGGCTGCCGGTCAGCAGGCCCATTTTGAACATGGTATACAAGAGCTTTCTGTGGGAGGGTTTGAAGCCGTCGATCTCCGGGATCGCGCGGGAGACGATCACGCTCATGGCATAGGGCATGTAATTGGTTTCCAGCGTCTCGGTAATGGGCTGCTCCAGAACCTCGGCCCGCAGTCCCACCACGTCCGGATTGGTATATTTTTTGACTTCCTGTATTTTTTTCTTTGCCATTTTATCGATTCTTCTTTACTTTCTTTCCGGTGGTCAGATTTCTTCGGCAGGACGGGCAGCTTGTAACCACCAGCACGCCGGCCATGATCCGTTTGCCGCAATAGGGGCAGCGGCAGTACTTGGCCATTACTGCAACGGTGGCGACCAGCAAAGCAAAGGAGGCGACCATCAGGATCATCTGGGCCGCGGAGCCCTTGGGGACCAGAAGCAGCGCCGCAAGCCCCGCCACGAAAGCCGAAACCAGCAGGTACTTGGCCAGGTTTTTTCCATATTCAAAGGTTCTGTCAAAACGCGCTTTCATCACTTTCCTCCTCAGGAGATATCCGCCAGGTCCAGATATTGGGCCCCAAACTCGGCAATGTGATTTTTCCGGCCTTCCAGGTTGTCCCCCAGCAGCAGGTCAAAGACCTCCGCCATGCGCTGGGCATCCTCCGGCATGACCTTGATCAGCCGGCGGCTGTCCGGGTTCATGGTGGTCATCCACATCATGTCCGGATCGTTCTCGCCCAGACCCTTGCTGCGGTTGATACTGGCCCTGGCACCCTTCAGGCTCTCCACGATTTCCGCTTTTTCCCGGTCGGAATAGGCGAAATAGGTTTTCCCCTTGCTCTCGATCTCATACAGCGGTGATTCCGCGATATACACATAGCCTTCCCGGATCAGCGTCGGCACCAGGCGGTAGAGCATGGTCAGGATCAGCGTGCGGATCTGGAAACCGTCCACATCGGCATCGGTGCAGATGATTACCTTGTTCCAGCGCAGGTTGTTCAAATCGAAGCTGCTCAGGTCCTTGGTGTGCTTATCCTTGACCTCCACACCGCAGCCCAGCACCTTCATCAGGTCGGTGATCACATCGCTCTTGAAAATGCGCACATAGTCCGCCTTCAGGCAGTTGAGGATCTTGCCGCGCACCGGCATGATGCCCTGAAACTCCGCGTCCCGTGAAAGCTTACAGGCGCCCAGAGCGGAATCACCCTCCACAATGTAAATCTCCCGCCGCTCCGGATCCCGGCTGCGGCAGTCCACAAACTTCTGCACGCGGTTGGCAATGTCAATGCTGCCGGAGAGCTTTTTCTTCATGCCCTGGCGGGCCCTCTCGGCGGTCTCGCGGCTGCGCTTGTTGATGAGCACCTGCTCGGCGATCCGATCCGCCTCCGGCTTGTTCTCGATGAAATAGACTTCCAGCTGGGCCTTGAAGAATTCGGCCATGGCCGTCTGGATAAAGCGGTTGTTGATGGCCTTTTTGGTCTGGTTTTCATAGGATGTCTGGGTGGAGAAGCAGTTGGTGACCAGCACCAGGCAGTCCTGTACGTCCTGGAACTTGATGGAGCTCTCGTTCTTCTGGTATTTGTTCTGCTGCTTGAGATAGGCGTCGATGGCGGAGAGGAAGGCGCTCCTGACCGCCTTATCCGGCGCGCCGCCGTTTTCCAGCCAGGAGGAGTTGTGGTAATACTCCAGAATATTCGTCTTGTTGGAGAAGCAGAAAGCCGCGGAGATCTTGACCTTATATTCGGGCTTGTCCTCCCGGTCGCGGCCCTTGCGCTCTGTGGAGACGAAATAGGGCGCCGTGAGACTCCCCTCCCCGGCAAGCTCCGTCACATAGTCCATGATCCCGTTTTCATAGCAGAAGTCACGGGTCTCAAAGCTCCGGCCCTTCTGGATCTTCAGCCGGAAGGTAACACCGGCGTTTACAACGGCCTGACGGTGCAGCACGTCCTCAAAGTACTCCACGGGAATATCAATGTCAGTGAATACTTCCAGGTCCGGTCGCCAGCGGATGGTGGTGCCGGTCTTTTTCCGGTCGGCGGGCTCGATGAGAAGCTCCTGGCCCTTCTTGCCGAGGGGTTTTCCTTTTTTGAAATGCAGGGAATACTTCTGGTTGTCGCGCCAGACCGTCACGTCCATATACTCGGAGGCATACTGGGTGGCGCAGGAGCCCAAACCGTTGAGGCCCAGGGAATACTCATAGTCGCCGCCGTCGGCGTTTTTATACTTGCCGCCGGCGTACAGCTCGCAGAAAACAAGCTCCCAGTTGTAGCGCTTTTCATTGGGGTTCCAGTCCAGCGGGCAGCCGCGACCGAAGTCCTCCACTTCGATGGACTTGTCCTCAAAGCAGGTGAGCGTGATGAGATTGCCATGGCCCTCCCGCGCCTCGTCGATGGCGTTGGAGAGGATTTCAAAAACGGCGTGTTCACAGCCGTCCAGCCCGTCGGAGCCGAAGATGACTCCCGGGCGCTTGCGCACGCGGTCGGCGCCCTTGAGCTGGGAAATACTGTCGTTTCCGTACTGTGCAGTGCTTTTGCTCATAAACAATTGATCCTTTTCCAAAACTCATGCGGACACAAGATCTTGTATCGCATACCTGTGCTTTTTTAACTGATTTAGTATAGCATCGGGAAATTGCGATTTCAACAACACAACGGTAACGAAATGGCCGCGCCCGCTGCCGCTGTTTTTCTCTCCGGCGCGCAACAGTCAAGCTTGTTTTTTTCGCACTTCTGCTATATACTGTAGTCAGAAATACCGGTTGAATTTGCGCCGGAAAAAAGGAGAGAACACTATGAAAACCATGAAAAAGCTGTTTGCCGTTTTGCTTGTGCTCGGCCTGTTCATGTGCCTGAGCGTTCCCGCCTCCGCAGTCAATGCACAGTACGGTCCCACGAAAGAATTCCTGAAAGTCATGGATCGGGAAAACCATCACTATAACTACATGGGTATCGACGAGGATGATGATGAGCAGATCAACGTGAGCTTCTCCGGAGATAACATGGAC
>CAMKAP010000172.1 GCA_946410505.1 uncultured Clostridia bacterium | reverse complement strand
TGGCAGCGAAATCAATCGAATCCTCGATTGATTTCGCCATCCGATGATCATTATAGCGCCGTAAGGCGCGTAGAGGTTCTGTATGAGACGCATTTTCAGTGCCTACGCCCTGAAAATGCCGCGGGAACCGCGGCTTATCTGATTCAAGTTTCTAATCAGATAACAGTATCAGTCCGGGATCACAATTCCTTTGTTGAAGCCTGCCGGCTTATGCTCCAGCAGTTCGAAGGCTTGATTGATCTCGCTGAGCTTGAACTCGTGGGTTACGAGCGGTTTCGTCACAAAGGTTCCGTTGTTGATAAGCTGCACGGTGCGGCGGAAATCGTCCCAGGGATCTGTGGAGTAACCGGGATGCGGGACGATGATCTCAGCACAGAGGTCAATGGCCTTGCGGAAATCAAATTCGCCGCTGTCGTGGTGGCTGCTCATCAGGATCAGCCGTCCCCGACCTGCGCGCAGGTAGTCCTGTGCCGCGTTGAATACGGCGTTGATGCCGGTCCCCTCGATCACAAAGTCCGCCATGTGGCCGTCGGTGATCTGCCGGATCCGCGCCAGAGGGTCTTCCTTTTTGCTGTTGATGACATGGGTCGCGCCAAACTGCTTTGCCATGGCGAGCTTGGTGTCGTCAATGTCGATCGCAATCAGTCCGGCCAGGGACTTGCCTGCCAGAGCCTGCACGCACCACATGCCCATCGGGCCGACGCCGAGAACCACGCCGAAGTCGCCCGGTTCGGGCGCGGTAGCCCGCAGCACCGTCATGACGCACTTTTGCGGTTCGCCCAGGGCGTAAACCGGGTCGATCCCGGGAGAGAGCAGCTGGCATTCCTTCTCGCTGGTCACCCGGTACTGGGCAAAACCGCCGAAGTTGAGGCCGTCGGGAATCGCACTGACGTGATCGCCCACCCTCAGGTGCTTGACACCGGGGCCGAGCTTGACCACCTCACCGGCAAATTCGTGTCCCAGCTTCATGGGATACTCGCCGATCTTCATGTTTCCGTCCCAGAAGTTCAGCTCCCAGTTGCACAATCCGCAGCTTGCGATCTTCAGCAGGACCTGCCCTTCTCCCGGCTCTTCGTCCACTTCAAAAAAGCCGAACTTCCTCGGCGCGACCAGACATGCTCTCGTGAATTTCATCGTGACCATCCCGCTTCCGTTTTTGTGATCTCATCCCGGCATTCCGCATTGCAATGAGCATCGGGCGAATGATTTTAGGAATCGATCGAATTCTCGATTGATTTCGCCATCCGATGATCATTATACACATCTTCTGCCGCATCGATTAGTATAAACCCGACTTGAAAATTGGACAAAAACGCGATACGATAGACGCAGAAAGGAGGCGGCGGGATGGCACTGCTATTGGTAGGCGCTTCGCCGGGACGCCTCACGGAGTGCAGCATGCACTGTCACTCCTGTTATGAAATCATCATGAATACAGAGGGAGAAGGCATGGCCGAGATCGGCGGCACGGAATACCCCTTCAACCCGGGGTCGGTCCATATTGTCCCTCCCGGCATGCCGCATCGGAAGTGTTCCTCCGGCGGCTTTCGGGATCTGTATTTTCATACGGATACCCTGCAGCCGGGACTAATCTCTGCAAAAAGCGCTTTTGAGCCGCAGGAACCGATTCTGCTTGCGGATGATGTCTGCCATACTATGGAGAAGATCCTGTCTGTGCTGCTGGAACGGTATCTGCTGCATCAGAAAACGGATGAGATCACCGAGGCGCTTTACGGCGTCGCGCTCCAGCTGATCGGAGAATGGACGAGGGACGCGGCTCCCGACCCCGTGATCCGGCAGCTGCTCCACACGATCACGGTGTCCTACAGCGATCCGGATTTTCGCATTACAGACGTGCTGACCGCCACCGGCTACAGCAAGGATCATATCCGCAGACAGTTTTCCCGGTTTACTGGCATGACGCCCAACGAGTATCTGACGGATATCCGGATTCAGTACGCCAAGCGTCTGCTGCGGCAGAAGGACAAGCTTCGTCTGCCGGTCAGCGAGATCGCATGGATGTGCGGTTTCTATGATGCGGCCTATTTCTGCCGTCTGTTTCGAAAGCACGTCGGCGTGTCGCCGTCGGAGTATTCCAAAACATAACGGCGCTGCGCCTTTCAGACTTGCCATTTGGCAGCGAAATCAACCGAATCCTCGATTGATTCCGCCATCCGATAATCATGATCAAAAAAAGGAGGCAATGAGGTGAAGGTACAGATTCTCCGCTGCGGCAGCATTCAGCTGCCCGAGAGCGCGGCTTACGGCAACCGGATCAATCTGCTTCAGACCGGCAGACAGATCCTCGCACCGCAGCGCGAGCGTGTGTCGTTTCCGGTCTGCGCCTATCTGATCGAGCACCCGAAAGGCCTGCTGCTGGTAGATACCGGCTGGTGTCGGGACATAAGCCCCAAAGGCATATACGACCCAAACGCAGCGGCCAAAGTGCTGCCGAAGCATCTGGCCGCCTTCTATCGCCCCAGCCTGCCCGTGGGAATGGCCGTCCACGAACAGCTCGCAGCGCGCGCCATCCGGCCGGAGGACCTGAACTGCGTGATTCTGACGCACCTGGACCCGGACCATGTGGCGGGGCTGCGGCATCTGCACGGCGCGCAGCGGATCGTTCTGCCGGAGGACGAATACTTCTGGGCCTGCCGCCTGGTTTATAAAAGCCGCCAGCCCTGGGACCTGTGGATCGACGAGCCCATTGAGCGCCTCTATTATCGAGGATCCCCTCTGGGGCCGAACCACTGGGCCATCGACCTCTTTGGGGACGAGTCGGTCCTGCTGGTCAATCTCCCCGGTCACACCGACGGCCAGGCAGCGGTACTGCTGCAAAACGGCGGGCAGTTCGTCCTCCTCGCGGCAGACGCCGCCTTCTCCCGCCGCAACTGGGAGGAGGGGATCACCCCCGGCTTCGGTTTTTCGGAGATGTGGCAGCGCAAGTCGCTGGACTGGATCCGGGAAAAGGCTATGGAACCCGGCTGCCGGGCTGTGCTTTGCAGCCATGATCCCGATCAGCCGGAGCTGGTGGAGTTCTGATTCAGATAAGCAGAAACGGATCTGCCGTGGGCAGATCCGTTTTGCTGTGTTTGCTTTTTCGCAACTGAAGCGCGGGCAGGTCAGCTCTGGGACTTCTCGGCCTCTTCCAGGGCCCGCATGCGCTTTTCCCGGCGGGGGAGGAAAGAGTCATGGTAAAGAAAGCTCAGAATGGCGGCGGCGGGGATCGCAAGCAGGACGCCGAGAACCCCGAATAGATTCCCGAAAAGGATGCTGGCCACCAGGATCAGCAGGCCGGAGACGCCGAGAGAATCGGAGAAGAGTCTGGGCTTGATCACATAGGCGTCCGCCGTCTGCAGCAGGATCGTGAGAATGAGGAACACCAGCGCGTACCAGGGTTTGACCATGAGAAGAATAAAGCCGCCCACGGCGCCGCCGATGGCGGGGCCGAAGCTGGGCACAAGATTTGTCACAGCCACGACCACGGACACGAGCCCGATATAAGGCATCCCGAAAAGCGCCATGACCAGGGCGTTGACGCCGCCCACGATCAATGCGTCCAGCAGGCTCTGCCCGATATAGCTGACGAGAATGGTATCGCAGCGCAGCATGAAGCTCAGCAGATTCTCCGCAGACTCCTGACGCAGAAAGGCGCGGATCAGCCGCCTGACGCCGTTTAAGGCCGTTTTCTTGTTCAGAAGGAAAAAGAACGCCAGGATCAGGGAAATCACCGTGGAGAGGATCTGCTTGCCGGAGTTTGCCGCCCCGCTGAGGATCGCGCCGGCGTTTGCGACCACAAAGCTCTGGATGGTGTCCAGGGCGTTGTCGGTCAGCGTCTGGAGCTGCTCTCCGGGGAGAAGCGCAGCCGCGCCGCTTTCGCTGAGCCAGGCGCTCAGCGCATCGGCATAGTTCTCAAAATTCACGGAAAACAGTACGATGCTCTGCACAAGCTGAGGGATCAGCGCCATCATGAGAACAGCCAGAGCCAAAAATCCTGTCAGAAAGGCCAGAACCACAGACAGGCACCACCGCCTCTGGCCCAGCTTCATCTTTAAAAAAAGCCGGTAGTAATAAAATTTTGCCACGGGGTTGATCACATAGGCAAAGACAACTCCGACAAAGATGGCTTTGAAATTGCCGAGAAACTGCCCCACGGCGGAGAGGACAGGACCGAGGTGAGTCAGCAGGACATAAAACGCCACGCCCACACACACGATCACGGCACCGTTAAACCATTTTTGCTCTGAAAGCTTCCTGATATTCAAATGCTCCACTCCCTGAATCATTCTGGCGCCTGCCGAAGACAAGGCAGTATCAGAAGCCCGAGGGCAGCAGACCGCCTGCTGCGGCATACGGACTTCGGGCTGTTTCGCTTTCATACGTTATCACAGCGGCAACTCTTTTTCAATAGCGCGGGTTTCCGGCGGGCGCAGTTCAAGATTATAGCCGGGGAAGAAAAAGCGGACCTGCAGTATGCAGATCCGTTTTTCTTCGTCTCAGGTCTTACTCCTTGATGGTGCCGTCGGGATTGAAGAGCGGCAGATGGGCCAGCACGATGATGTCGTCGCGTTTGATGGCGTCGCCCTCGGCGAGGACGGCCATGCGCCCGGCCACGATGCCGCCGGCC
>CAMKAP010000171.1 GCA_946410505.1 uncultured Clostridia bacterium | reverse complement strand
AGGAGAACACTTCCCTTCCCGTCTCCTCATCAAACATGACAGCCGCGGCGGGGCGTTCAAACTCCCGGTTCCGAACGCGGCTGACGATCTGTTTAAAATCCTGCCGGTCGCACACCACACTGACTACGGGAAGACTGTGTCCTTCGTTGAGGATATAGCTGTAAGTCGCGCATTCGCTCGGCCTCTTTCCCTCTTCGCAGCAGATCGCACGCAGCACGGTTGTCCCGGTAAGAACAAGAGGTTCACTGTACTCGGCGCTGTCGGAATCAGGCGTGTCGCCGTTGAGGGTGTAATAGATCTTCCCGGGACCGCTCAGGCTCACCTGCAGCTCGGTAAGGTTTTCATATACCCCCTGGGCCTGGTCTGCGGAAGGGCGCTCGGAAATATGGCGGAAGCCGGCGCCGTTTTCTTTGCCGGGGCTGCGCTCAGACAGATAGAAAAAGCCGCTCTCACCCGGGATTCTGCCGAAACTGCCCTCTGGTATGCGGGGGATCGTCACGCAGTCGGTGAGGCCCTCGTCCTCCCGGCTGAGATACACGGTTTCACCGCTTTTCAGCCTGAAATTCACGAAGCCCCAGGCGCGCAGATCCACATTTCCGCTGCAGAATACCACAACGAGTTCTCCGGGCTTCAGGACCTGATCCGTCAGACGGCAGCAGTAAAGCTCCTGCGCATCTTCGGACAGATAATACTCCCCCAGATTCACTTCCTCGTCTGAGATGTTCTTGAGCTCAATCCAGTCATAGAAACCGCCGTAATGATAGGCATAGTCGTCGTTATAGCTCACGACCTCGTTGATCACAATAGGGCCGCTGCTGTCGTTTTCACGGACAAAGGCTTCGAATCCTTCCTCGGTATTGGGATAGCCGGGCGTAGCATAGGCCGTGGTATGCGCTCCCGCATCCGCAAAGCAGACTGAGCGGTTTTTGTCAGTCTCTCCATAGCTCAGGCTTTCCAGAACCCTGCCTTCTTTATCGGAAAAATACAGCGTCTCCCCTTCGCGGCTGAGCGCAAATGGCGCCGCATTTTCACTCCCGCAGAAAACCAGGAAATGCTCCCCCGGCTTCAGCTCCCGATCCGGCAGCGCATAGCGCTTGTCGGCACTGAGGGAATCCGAGAGGAATAGGCCTGCCATTGAGATCGTCTCAGGCCCCCGGTTTTCCAGCTCGATCCAATCGCAGAACGCTCCGTTTCCATCCCGGATGGTGCTGCGGTTGTCGGGCATCAACTCGGAGACCACCAGCCCTTCGGGAAACACGAGCTGCGGACGCGGCGAGAGCGTCGTGGCAGCCGGCAGAGCAGATATGGGCGTCTCTTCCGGCTGCTCTGCCGTGTTTTGATCGCTCCCACAGGCCGTCAACAGTAAAAGAAGGGAGAGCGTAAAAATCACAACCAGGAAATCATTCTTTTTCTCTCCAAGATGATGCATCATAGCTCTTTCTACCATCAATATGCCGCGATTTTCAGTGGGGATAGCGGGCCAGAGCCGCGTTTTTATAGGCCGGATCGCCGCTCACCTCACGGATCACGCTCAGCTCTTCGGGGAAAACGATTTCCGCGTTCTTATCGCTCAGCTCGATCTCCACGATGGCCTGATCCTTCCAGAAGGGATAGAGATCCACCTCAAAGTATTGCCCCTCATAGCTCAGGCAGTAGCGCGTCTTGGTCACAGGCTTCATGTCCGGTCCGGCATCCTGCAGCAGGGACTGATACTCGCCCAGGGTCAGCCTTTCCTCGATCTCCAGCCGTTTAAACTCGCTGATACGCCGCTTGAGTGTCTTATAATAGATCTCATTCCCGTTTTCTTCCATGCGCCGCAGTCGCAGCTCCTCCCCTTCCCGTGCCGGGAGATAATATTGTGTGATCTCCAGTCTGCGGCAGTCGGGCAGCTTCTCCAGCGCCCGCACATCAGGATACCGGATCAGGAACTTGCGCTCGATCTCCAGCGGCTCCGGCTCACCGAGCGCAAGGCGTATCTCCGCGATCAAATGTCTCAGCTTGTGGTTGAAGTCCACGGAATTGTCGATAATACGCAGATACGGGTGACCGGACCAGGCCCGGACAAGCCGGCCGTCCAGTTCCACAGCCTCCGCCACGGACTCGTAACGGGCTTTGTTGTTCTCCTTGGTATAAAACTGCTCGGCGCCCTTGGCCGCCGTGACCATGTGGAAAACCGCGTCGTAACGGTTCAGGAGTTCCTGCTCGGTTTTACCCACATACTGCAGGACCTCGGCAAATTCCTCGTAGTTCATGTATGCCTTGTTGTCCAGCGCACCGCGGTCGCACACGATCAGGATCTTTCCGGCCTTCATGGTCCGGGCTGCCTGCTCAAAAAGCCTCTCCTTCTCCAGCTGCAGCGTCATCTGCACCTTCTGGTACTCCACATTGGTGCCGCAGGTCCAGGGAGCCACGCCGCCGCCGATGAATTCCGTCGCCGTCTCCGGCACGAAAAGGACTGTATAGCCCAGCTTGGCAAAAGCGTTCTGCACCCAGCTCAGACCTGTTGTCTTGCCCGCGCTGGGGCCGCCGGTGATGACGATCTTGCGAATTTCCATTCTCTCTATCTCCTCTCGAATCCTTCAGTCGATCCTGTCGCCGTTGCCATAGACCTCGCAGAAGCGGGCGGCAAAGGACGGCTCGGTATGGGCGGCGTAAAGATGGGAAACGTCGCCGACCTGTGCAGCACGGAAAATGACCCTTCCGGGCCGTCGTTCCTCGGAATTGATGACCGTTACGGAAGAAGGCGCCATGCACAGTCCGTGCCAGAGCGGCATGGGCGAGCAGTTCATCAAATGACTCATCAGGACACAGCTCACGCCGAAATGGCAGAAGAGAGCCAGCGTTTCCGAATTGGGACGCTCAGCCCGGTACATCAAGCCGTCTCTGACATAACCGTGTTCTGCCAGCAGCGCATCAAAGGCCGCGCACACCCGGTCGTATTCCTCCGGCACACCGCCCGCACGGAAGATCTCATTTTCCCGCCAGGCATCCGGCAGCAGAAAGCGTGGGTCCGCCAGCCAGTCCTCAGGCAGCCAGTCCCAGGAGATCTTCGGCTCCTTCGCATCGGGTCTGGCAATGCGCGGCGAAAACTCCTGCAGCCAGTCACAGACCTGTGCGCTGCGTCCGGTTTTCGCCAGCGTCGGCACGGCGGTGGCTCTCGCACGGCCCAGAGGAGAGACGTAATACGCGGCGATTTCCATGGGCGCGATGCGATCCGCCAGGAGTGCGGCCTCTCGTTTGCCGGTCGGCGTCAGATCGTCATGCACATAGTCCGGATCACCGTGCCGGATCAGCAGAAGCTTCAAACGCTAACCCCCCTGTTTCTTTCTGATACTGATAACTGATAGAATGAGTCGGAAATGTTTTTCGAGGCAGAATTGTGTCAGACGAGGCGAAGTCCGCAGAGCATAACGGAAATATATGGTCAAGTGCTTCAACGAAGCATGGCGCAATTCTGCCCGGAAAGAAATCCCAGTGTTTTATCAGGTATTCGTATAAAACAGCATATCATACTCTGCCCGATTTTTCCAGAAAAAAGAGCAAAAACCAAAGGCAGCACCAAACGGTGCTGCCTTGATGTGCTTAATAATAACGCTTGTTCTTGTTCTTGCGGGCCGCCTCGGATTTCTTGCGGCGTTTGACGCTGGGGCTCTGATAGTACTCTTTCTTTCTCAGATCAGCCAGGACGCCGGACTTGGCGCAGCTGCGCTTGAATCTTTTCAGAGCGTTGTCCAGAGACTCGTTTTCCTTGACGTAGATTTCAGACATTTATTTCCCTCCCTCCAACACGTCTTGCGACGTTCAAGGGCCAAATCATTGGCTGTTTAACAGCGATATTATACAGGTTTCGGCCCCTCTTGTCAAGATTTACAGAGCAGATCCGCAAATCTTTTTTTCAGTCCGGGAATCAGCGTCACAAAGTGGCGCCGATCCACGCTGTGACTTACTTGGCGGGTTTGAGGATGAGGTTTACGAGCTTGTTCTTTACGACAATCGTTTTCACAAGCTGCATGCCCTCCATCTGGCGTTTGACCTTGTCTTCGGCGCAGGCTGCGGCAACAATCACATCATCGGGAGAGTCCGCGGGCACCTTGATGGTGGCGCGCAGCTTGCCGTTGACCTGGACCGCCATCTCCTTGACGGCGTCCACGGTCTTGCTCTCGTCGTACTTGGGCCAGTCCATCTGCATGGCCATCTTGCCGTACTTTTCGGCAAAGCCTTCCAACTCCCACATCTCTTCCACGATGTGCGGGGCGAAGGGGCTCAGGAGGAGGAGCAGGTATTCCAAATCTCCCTTGGTCAGGCCCTTGGCATAGAACTCATTGACCATGGTCATGAGCGCCGCGATGGCGGTGTTCATCTTGAGGTTTTCAATGTCGTCGCCGACCTTCTTGACGGTCTTATGGATGATCGCTTCGTTCTCGGGCGTGACAGCGAAGTCATCCTTTACCAGATCCATCAGATTCCAGACGCGGTCCAGGAAACGCTTGGAGCCCTTCACGGCCTCGTCGGACCAGGTAGCGGTCTTCTCAAAGTCGCCGATGAACATGATATAGATGCGCATGGTATCCGCGCCGTAGGCCTTCACCACATCGTCGGGATTGACCACGTTGCCCAGGGACTTGGACATCTTCACGGAGGGGCGCAGGGCCTGGCTGCCGTACTTTTCGATCAG
>CAMKAP010000170.1 GCA_946410505.1 uncultured Clostridia bacterium | reverse complement strand
GACATGCTTCGCCACTACCTCAAGACCGCCGTGGAGATCGACGCGGACAAGCCCGTGCTGGTCGACAAGTACATCCTCGGCAAGGAGGTTGAGGTTGACGCCATCTGTGACGGGCGGGACGTGTTCGTGCCCGGCATCATGGAGCTCGTCGAGCGCACCGGCGTCCACTCCGGCGACTCGATCAGCGTCTACCCCGCCGTATCCATCTCCAACAAGGTCAAGGGTGTGATTCTCCAGTACGCCAAGAAGCTGGGTCTCGGCATCGGCATCGTGGGTCTTTACAATATTCAGTTTATCGTGGACAAGGACGACAAGGTCTATATCATCGAGGTCAATCCTCGCTCCTCGCGCACCGTCCCCTTCCTCTCCAAGGCCACCGGCTACTCTCTGGCCGACATTGCCACCGAGGTCATCCTGGGTAAATCTCTCAAGGAGCAGGGCATCTTCGACCTCTATCCCGAGGAAAAGAAACGCTACTATGTCAAGGTCCCCGTCTTCTCCTGGAGCAAGATCAAGGGGCTTGATGCCTACCTCTCCCCGGAAATGAAGTCCACCGGCGAGGCCATCGGCTACGATACGAAGCTCTCCCGCGCCATGTTCAAGGCCCTGCAGGCCTCGGGCATGAAGCTGCAGAACTACGGCACCGTCCTCGTCACAGTCGCGCGGGAGGACCGGGAAGAGGCGCTGCCGCTGGTCAGAAGATTCTACGACATGGGCTTCAACATCGAGGCCACGCCAGGCACCGCCGTCTTTCTCAAAGAGCACGGCATCCGCACCCGCATCCGCCACAAGATCAGCGAGGGCAGCGAGGAGATCCTTGACTCTATCCGCGCGGGCTATGTGAGCTACATCATCAATACCCGCGCCGTTCATAACGCCACGCATCTGGAGGACGGCGTGATTATCCGCCGCTGCGCCACGGAAAACAACGTGACCATTTTCACCTCTCTCGATACCGTGCGCGTCCTGCTGGACGTGCTGGAAGAGACCACCATCACCGTCTCCACCATCGACGCATGAAACAGGGACTGTTTACCATCCGGGAAAACACGCCGCTGAACGTGCGCTATTCCCGCCTTGTGCTCGCGGGCGACACTTCGGCCATCACAGCACCTGGTCAGTTTGCGGAGCTCGCGCTCCCCGGCTTTTTCTTACGCAGGCCCTTTTCCGTCTGCGACTGGGATGGGAAGACGCTTACGCTTGTATACGAAAGCGTCGGCAAGGGCACCCGCGCCCTCCGGGAGCTGCCCGTCGGGACGGCGCTGGATGTTCTGACCGGGCTCGGAAACGGCTTCGACCTGACGCGTGCCGGCGACGATCCGCTGCTCGTGGGCGGCGGAAGCGGCGTATCCCCCATGCTGGGGCTGGCCCGGCGGCTGATCCTCGCCGGGAAACGGCCCCGCGTGATCCTAGGCTTCAACAGCCGGGAGGAAGTGATTCTGGCGGAGGACTTTCTCGCGCTGGGCATCTCCCCCACCGTTACCACCATTGACGGCAGCTTCGGCGTCTCTGGCTTTGTGACCGCCGCCATGGATCTCCCCCACAGCTTTTTTTACACCTGCGGGCCGGAGGCCATGATGAAGGCCGTCTCCGAAAAGAGCCCCCGCGCCGGTCAGCTCAGCTTTGATGCGCGCATGGGCTGCGGCTACGGCGCCTGCATGGGCTGCACCCGCAAAACCGTGGACGGCCCCAAAAGGGTCTGCAAAGACGGGCCGGTGTTTGACAAGGAGGCGATCGTATGGGAAGACTGAGCGTATCGCTCTGCGGCATTGAGCTGGATAACCCGGTCATTCCCGCCTCCGGAACCTTCGGCTACGGCTGGGAATTTGCCGCGCTCTACGATATTAACTGTCTTGGGACTTTTTCCTTCAAAGGCACGACCCGAGAGCCGCGCTTCGGCAACCCCACGCCCCGCATTGCGGAGGCAAACGCCGGCATGCTCAACGCCGTCGGCCTGCAGAATCCGGGGGTGGACGCGGTCATCGCCGAGGAGCTGCCAAAGCTGAAAGCAGTCTTTCATAAACCGGTCATGGCAAATGTCAGCGGTTTTTCCGCAGAGGAATACGCGCAAGTCTGTCAAAAGCTCGACCGCGAGGCGCAGGTGGGCTGGCTGGAGGTCAACATCTCCTGCCCCAACGTCCACGGAGGCGGCATGAGCTTCGGCACCGATCCTATGGCCGCGGCGGAGGTCGTGCGCACAGTCAAGGCTGTCTCGACAAAGCCTGTAATCGTGAAGCTCTCCCCGAACGTAACCGACATAGTCGCCATTGCAAAAGCCTGCGAGCAGGCGGGCGCGGACGCGCTGAGTCTCATCAACACCGTGATGGCCATGCGCATCGATCTAAAAACCCGCAGACCGGTACTGGCAAACGTCACCGGCGGCCTCTCCGGCCCGGCGGTTTTCCCGCTGGCGCTGCGCATGGTGTGGCAGGTGTCCAGGGCTGTACAGATCCCCGTGATCGGCCTCGGCGGCGTGAGCTCCGCGGAGGATGTGATCGAGATGATGCTGGCCGGTGCGACAGCCGTGCAGGTGGGCGCCGCCAATCTTGTCGACCCCTTCGCCTGCAAAAGAATTATAGAGGAACTCCCGAGGGTCATGGACCGTCTCGGGATCGAAGACATAAAGGACATCACAGGAGGCGCTCATGGCTAAAGATGTGATCATCGCCTGCGATTTTGCAAACGCAGAACAGACCTTCGCCTTTCTCGACCGTTTTGCGGAGGAAAAGCCCTTTGTCAAGATCGGCATGGAGCTCTTCTATGCCGAAGGCCCGCAGATCGTGCGGGAAATCAAACGGCGCGGCCACCGCATCTTTCTGGATCTGAAGCTGCACGATATTCCGAACACCGTGAAAAAAGCCATGCGCTCCCTCTCCGCGCTGGATGTGGACATTGTGAATCTCCACGCGGCCGGCACCCGCGCCATGATGGAGGCCGCACTGGAGGGTTTGACCCGACCGGACGGCAGCCGTCCGCTGCTGATCGCCGTGACCCAGCTCACCAGTACCGACCAGAGCGCGCTGGAGAAAGAGCTTTTGATTGAAAGACCCATGGACGAGGTCGTCATGGCTTACGCGAAAAACGCGGCGGAAGCCGGACTGGACGGAGTCGTCTGCTCTCCCCTGGAAGCCGGGAAGGTCCACACCTGCTGCGGAGAAGCCTTTCTCACCGTGACCCCCGGCGTACGCTTTGCCGAAGGGGAAAAGGGTGACCAGAAGCGCGTCACCACGCCTGCGCAGGCCCGGTCGCTCGGCTCCGATTATATCGTGGTGGGCCGCCCCGTCACCCAGGCGGCGGACCCCGTGGAAGCCTACAGAAGATGTGTAAAGGAGTTTTGCGGATGAATGCTGAAACCATCGCAAGAGACCTGCTGCAGATCCGGGCCGTGTTCTTCCGGCCGGATGAGCCTTTCACCTGGGCCAGCGGCATCAAGAGCCCCGTCTATTGCGACAACCGCCTGACGCTCACTGCGCCCTCAGTGCGAAACGACGTGGAAAACGGGCTGGCTGAGCTTGTGAAGCAATACTATCCCGATGTCGAGGTCCTGATGGGCACCTCCACTGCCGGGATCGCTCACGCCGCCATTGTGGGCCATCTGATGGGCCTGCCTATGGGCTATGTGCGCTCCGGTGCCAAGGACCACGGACGCAAAAACCAGATTGAGGGCCGCCTGGAGCCTGGCCAGAAGGTCGTGGTGGTGGAGGATCTGATCTCCACCGGCGGCAGCGTCATTGAAGTCGTAAATGTTCTCCGGGAATCCGGCGCCGAGGTCCTGGGCGTTGTGAGCATCTTTACCTACGGCATGCAGAAGGGCCTTGACCGTCTGCACGCAGCCAACGTGGAAAACCACAGCCTTTGCAGCTTTGACGTGATCGCCCGTGTGGCAGCCGAAGAGAACTATATCCGGCCCGAGGACGTGAGGCGGCTTCTCGCCTTCCGGGACAATCCCGCGGACGAGAGCTGGATCGGGGGCGCAAAATGAGGCATCTCATCGACATTCTGGACTTTAGCCCCGAAGAGCTCCGGGAGCTCATGGACACCGCAAACGACATCATTGCAGATCCCCGGAAAAACAGCGAAGTCTGCCGCGGCAAAAAGCTTGCCACCCTGTTCTTTGAGCCATCCACGCGCACGCGCCTGAGCTTTGAGGCCGCCATGCTGGAGCTGGGCGGCAGCGTTCTTGGCTTTTCGGAGGCGCAGAGCTCCTCCGCCGCCAAGGGCGAGAGTGTGGCAGACACCGCAAAGGTCATCAGCTGCTACGCGGACATCATCGCCATGCGCCATCCCAAGGAAGGCGCGCCGCTGGTGGCCGCCATGAACGCCTCTATCCCGGTCATCAACGCGGGCGACGGCGGACACAACCACCCCACGCAGACCCTGGCTGACCTGCTCACCATCTATCGGGAGAAGGGCCGCCTGGACCATCTCACCGTCGGCCTATGCGGCGATTTGAAATTCGGCCGCACGGTCCACTCTCTCATCACGGCCATGAGCCGCTACGAGGGCCTGAAGTTTGTGCTCATCTCCCCGGAGGAGCTGAAGGTCCCCAGCTATGTAAAAAAGGAAGTGCTGAAGGCCAAGGGCATCCCCTACGTCCAGACCACCGATCTGGAGGGGGCCATGCCGGAGCTGGACATCCTGTACATGACCCGGGTGCAGCGGGAGCGCTTCTTCAACGAGGAGGA
>CAMKAP010000169.1 GCA_946410505.1 uncultured Clostridia bacterium | reverse complement strand
GCTGCGGGATGTACAGGCATTGGTCAAGGCGAGCGACTCTGCCGAACGTCTGCTCCCCATCCACCACCAGTATGCTGCGATCGGCTGGAAGAGCAAGAAGGAAAAATTCTATCAGGAACACAAAGCAGAGATCGACGAGTACAACAAAGCGCTGCGTCTGCTCTACAAGTTTTATCCCGATAAGAAGATCCCCAACCGCACGCTGAAGGCTGAGCTGAAAGAACTGTCAGATGATCTGGAAGCGCTCAAGGAAAAGCTGACTGTGATCAAAACCGACCTTGATGAATTGAGGTTTGTTCGGAATTGCATCACCCCAAGGGAGGAAATCAACGAAGAAGAAAAGCCAGCGATCGAAGCAAAGCAAGCGCCAAAGGAAAAAGCCTCTCTCATCGACCGACTGCATGACAAGCAGCAGATCGTCGATGAGCAGAAGCAGAAAGGGAAATCTCACAGCCATGGCTATGAGAATGAATTATGAAAGGTGAATCACAAAAATGCTGAAACGCAGAAAAAGAAGAAAACAAAAATACCGAAACGATAAAGGGAAGAAGGGAGAAACATGCCCAGGAAAAAGAAACTGATCAACAACAGCGACCTTCCCGATCATGAGATCGAAGCAATTGCCCGATGTATCTATCCGGATATTCTGGAGCTCTATGAGAGTGAGGAAGGACAAAAAGCGTTTGCCGAATGGAAGGCGCAAAAAGAAAGGGAGGAGAAATCCAATGAGCAAAAATAAAAATCAAAGAAAGTGCTTGCAAGTTCCCAATAGTTATGTTAATTTGGCATTGAAGAAAATGCAATGCCAAAGGAGATGCAGGCAATTGATAATTCTCGGGGAACGGTTGAAACAACTGCGGGAGGAAAACGGATTCTCACAAAACAAGCTGGCCAAGCTGATCGGCGTGCCGCAGTCCAGCGTCAATCGCTATGAAACCGGCTTTACCAATCCCACTCCAGAAACCTTGCTGTGGTATGCGGATTACTTCGATGTGTCTATGGACTTCATCTTTGGACGCACGGACAAGCCGCAGGGGAAGAATTACAAATACAAACCGAAGCTCGACCCGGAGATGGCACGTTTCGTGGAGATGTGCTTTGAACCCGGCACGAAGATGAACAAGGAGCTGCGGCTGCAGGTGGTGAAAATGATTTCGGAGGAAAAGAAATGAAGGCTGTGATCTATGCCCGCTATTCCTCCGACAACCAGCGGGAAGAAAGCATAGAGGGACAGCTCCGCGAGTGTACGGCCTTTGCCGAGAAGAACGGCTTCACGATCCTGCGGCATTACATTGACCGCGCGGTATCCGCCAAGACCGACAATCGCCCGGAGTTCCAGAACATGATCAAGGACAGCGGCAAAAAGCAGTTTGAAGCGATCATCGTCTGGAAGCTGGATCGTTTTGCACGAAACCGCTATGACAGCACGCACTACAAAGCGATTCTGAAAAGGAACGACGTGAAAGTGATTTCCGCCACAGAAAAGATCTCCGACAGCCCGGAAGGGATTTTGATGGAGTCTATTCTGGAAGGGTTCGCCGAGTATTACTCGGCGGACCTCTCCGAGAAGATCGTGCGCGGCATGACGGAGAATGCGCTGAAAGGCAAGTTCAACGGAGGCCGGGTCCCGATCGGCTATGTGGTAGACGAAGAGCAGCGCCTGCAAATCGACCCTCTGACAGCACCTTATGTTCTGGAAGCGTTCAAAAGATATGCCGAAGGGCAGGACATGAAGGTGATCCGTGACTGGCTCAACGAGAAGGGCGTCACGACCTCCAAAGGGAAACCGATGACCTATAACATCGTCCACAACATGCTTAAAAACCGCCGCTATCTCGGCGAGTATGTCTTCCGCGACATGCTCATCCCGGACGGAATCCCGGCCATCGTCCCTGTAGAGCTATTCGACAAGGTGCAGGCCCGCATGGAGATGAACGCGAAAGCGCCCGCACGCAAGAAAGCCAAAGAAGAGTACCTGCTTTCAACAAAGCTGTTCTGCGGATACTGCGGGGCAACGATCTGCGGCGAGAGCGGTACGGGGCGAAACGGGGAATCCCACCACTACTACAAATGTGCAACGGCCAAAAAGAAGCGGACGGAGTGCGATTTGAAACCGGCCAAGAAGGCGTGGCTGGAGGATCTGGTCGTCAACGAAACTGTAAAGCTCCTGCAGGATGATAAGATCATTGACGCCGTGGTATCCCGCATCATGGAAATGCAGGCGAAGGAAAGCGAAGAAATGCCGCTTCTGGAAGCACGGCTGAAAGAGGCAGAGGACAGTATAGACAATCTCCTGAAAGCCATCGAGATGGGCGTGATCACGAAATCCACCAAGGAACGGCTGGAAGCGCTGGAAACGGAAAAAGCCGAGTTGGAAAACCAAATCGCCCTGGAGAAACTCAAGCAGCCGACTTTGACAGAAGAATTCATTCGCTACTGGCTGGAGCGTTTTCGCGGGATCGACACCACGAATATAGCCCATCGGAAGCTCCTGATCGACGTATTCCTGAACACGGTATACCTCTACAACGACAAGGTCGTGATCACCTTCAATTATAAGGAGGACGCTGAAACTATAAATTTTAGTGATATAGAGGCCGCGCTCGATTCGTGTGCCCTCGGTTCGGATTTCAAATTCCCTTCTTCACCAGATGCAAGCAGCTCACCGCCAGGTGGGCTGCTTGTTTTTTCCTTATCCTGCAATAGCGCCTCATTCTATACTGTCCGCACAATTTGGGGCTTTTCACACGGCAGGCACTTCATCTTACGAGCATTTTATTCCGCTGCGTCCTCGATCAGCACCTTCATCGTGCCGCCACAAACCATGCCGTCCGATTCGGCCACATCCCCGGTCAGGTCAATGTCCACGATCTGATAGCGCCCTGTGCCGATGATGCGAACGGCGTCCCGGATCACAGCCCCCTCACTGCAGCCGCCGCCGATGGAACCGGTGACCTGCCCCAACGGGCTCACAGCCATTTTTGCCCCGGCCTCCCGCGGCGTAGAGCCCTTGGTTTCGATTACGGTGACAATGGCCTTCGGCTCGTGATTCTCCGCGAGATACCGCAGGGTTGAGAGCTCCACATCCGAATCGCAGCAGCAGCGCACTCCGTCGTTGGAGTGCTCCGGCAGGCGCTTATAAGCGATCAGCTCAGAGAGGATGGAGATAGCGATCTCCTGGGGCGTGATGGCCCCGATGGGAAGCCCGATAGGCGTACAGATGCGCGCCATATTCTCGGTGGAATAGCCCTCCTCCGCAAGCATTTCCATCAGGCCGCGAACCCGGCGTCTGGACCCGATCAGGCCAAGGTACGCAGGCTGTGTGCCCGGCAGGATCACACGCAGGCAGTCTGCGTCGTGCCGGTGCCCTCGTGTAATAATAACCACATAGTCGTAGCTGGTGAGCTTTACCTTTCGGATGGCATTTTCAAAGCTGTCGCAGAGCACCTGCTCGGCCAGCGGGAAACGGGCGCGGTTGGCAAAATCCGGCCGGTCGTCCGCCACAATGACAGAAAAACCACATTTGGCAGCAAACTCCACCACATGCAGCGCGATATGCCCGCCGCCCAGAACCAGCAGCCGTTCCTGGGGCAGCATCGGCTCCCGGATCACGAGCGTATCCTCCTGCTGCTCAGCGGTGACAGCAGCATAGCGCCTTCCCTTCAGGTCGGTCAGCGTCGTGATTTCCGTCAGGCGGCGGCTCATGCCGGAGTCCAGTTTTCCGCTTTCTCCGCGGATGACGGTCTCCAGTGCTATCGCCTTCCCGGCGTCCAGGCTATCAATGATATTCGGATAAACGTTCATGTTCCACCGCTCCCCTGCGTAGATTCCCATTTATCGGTAAAACTATTATAGCCCCCACGGGCTGATCTTTCAAGCTCTGCAGCGCAAAATAGAATCGGCATGGCCGGAAGGCCATGCCGATCATGCTTTTTCTTGTGAACGCTTACATAAGGCTGCGGTACAGGGCGGCGATCTCTTCCACGCTGGTGTCGCGGGGATTGCCCGGGCAGCAGGCGTCGGCAAAAGCGCTCTCGGACAGGAACTGCACATCCTCATCCTTGACGATCTCCTTGAGGTCGGCGGGGATGCCCACGTCTGCGCCCAGCTTCTTGACGGCGGCGATGGTAGCCTTGGCAGCTTCCTCATCGTTCATGCTGTCAATGTAGGGAACTTCCATGGCCTTGCCGATGGCGCGGTAGCGCTCGCCGGCGACGGGCAGGTTGTACTCCAGGCCCAGAGGCAGCAGAATCGCGCAGGCAACGCCGTGGGGGGTGTCGTACAGGGCGGACAGGCCATGGGCCATGGAGTGGACGATGCCGAGACCCACATTGGAAAAGCCCATACCGGCGATATACTGACCCAGGGCCATGCCCTCGCGGCCGCAGGGATCGTTCTCCACGGCGCAGCGCAGGTTCTTCGCGATCAGGCGGATGGCCTCCAGATGGAACATGTCGGAGATGGCGCAGTGGCCCTTGGTGATATAACCCTCGATGGCGTGGGTCAGAGCGTCCATGCCGGTGGCGGCGGTGAGGGGCTTGGGCATGGTGTACATCATCTCGGGATCGACCACGGCGACCTCGGGGATGTCGTTCACGTCCACGCAGACGAATTTGCGCTTGCGCTCCACATCGGTGATGACGTAGTTGATGGTGACCTCCGCGGCGGTGCCGGCGGTGGTGGGCA
>CAMKAP010000168.1 GCA_946410505.1 uncultured Clostridia bacterium | reverse complement strand
AGCCAAACAGCATTGCCGGTGGTCTTGCCCATTTTGTGGCCCTGGGAGTCGGACAGCAGCGTGATGGTCATGGCATGGGCGTCCTTGCCGAGCTTGCGGCGGATCAACTCCGTACCGCCGAGCATGTTGCTCCACTGATCGTCTCCGCCGAACTGCATGTTGCAGCCGTAGTGCTGGAACAGGTAGTAGAAATCGTAGCTCTGCATGATCATATAGTTGAACTCCAGAAAGCTCAACCCGCGCTCCATCCGCTGCTCGTAGCACTTGGCACGCAGCATGTTGTTCACGGAAAAGCATGCGCCGACTTCGCGCAGCAGCTCCACATAGTTGAGCTTCAACAGCCAGTCCGCATTGTTGATCATGCGGGCCTTGCCTTCGCCGAAATCAATGAAGCGCTCCATCTGACGCTTGAAGCATTCGGCGTTATGATTGATGTCGTCTATGGTCAGCATCTTGCGCATATCGGTGCGCCCCGAGGGGTCCCCGATCATGGTGGTGCCGCCGCCGATCAGGGCGATCGGCTTGTTGCCGGCCATCTGCAGGCGCTTCATCAGTGTCAGAGCCATAAAGTGACCGGCAGTCAGGCTGTCTGCCGTGCAGTCAAAGCCAATGTAAAACGTGGCTTTGCCGGCGTTGATCATTTCACGGATCTCATCTTCGTCGGTCACCTGAGCGATCAGCCCTCTCGCGACCAGTTCTTCGTAAATACCCATTCTTTTCTCCTTTATTGTAATCAATCGTTTTTCATGATGTTTTCCGCGTTCTCCGCAGCCCAGGCGATCAGCTCGCTGCAGGGATGTCCGCCGGAACGCTTCAGGTCAAAGCAGCGAATACAGCCATGGGCCTCGGAAAATGACCTGGTAAAAGCCATGGTCAGTTTTGTGATCTTTGCTCTGCCGGCTGCGTCCTCGGGATCGTTCCAGGGATAATGAAGCCCCAGCGCCATCACCGCACCGGATGCAGCGCCGCAGATTTCCCCGCAGCGAACACCGCCGCCAAAGCCGGCCGTGAGAGCCAGCGCAGTCTTTTCATCCAGCCCAGTATAGTCACCGAGAGCGCCCAGGACCGCCTGAGCACAGTTAAAGCCCTGGCTGTGGAGGGCCAGCGCCTTTTCTTTTGCTCCCATGCATACACCTCCCAAAATAATAACCCTCTGTCCATTCGGACAGAGGGCATAAAATGCGGTACCACCTCTGAACGCTTTCCTCTCACGAAGAAAGCCTCACGGAGTCAAGGACTCCCGCGCTGTATCGGGCGCCCCCGTCGCAGCCTACTCGTCATGCTTTCGGTGCGCCGCTCCGGACCGTATTCCCCTGCTCCGCCGGCCCTCTCTCACCGACCGAGGGCTCTCTGAACGGCTGATAACAGTGTACTTCTGTCCATCTCCGCGTTAACGTTTTGCATTATACTGAAAGAATCAACGCTTGTCAAGGCTTTGCTTAAAGCGTTCTGCAGACGCCATCTGTTCTTCCGCAGAGGCAAGCGTGATGAGCGTGACGTTGTCACCGCCATGCAGCCTTGCCAGCTCCGCCGCTCTCCCCTCACGGTCAAGATGCTTGACCTCTGTGTACGTTCTTCCGTCCCGCTCTTCCTTGGAAATGAGGTAATGGCTGTCTGCCATTGAGGCGATCTGGGGCAGGTGTGTAACACAGAGGACCTGTTTTCCCCGGGAAACGGAATACAGCTTTTCACCGACGCGCTGTGCCGCAATGCCCGATACACCGGTGTCGATCTCGTCAAAGATCATGGTTCCCACAGGATCCTTCTCAGCAAAGACATTTTTGAGCGCCAGCATAATTCGGCTCAGCTCACCGCCGGATGCGATGCGGCTGATTCGTCCCGGCTCCTCGCCCGCATTAGCGGACATGAGAAAAGCGATCTGATCGGAGCCATATGCGTCAAAGCCGGGCTCCCCCTCCAAGGGCTCAAAGGAGACGGCAAAACGAACGGAGGGCATGCTGAGCTCACGAAGCTCGGAGACGATTCGCTTTTCCAGCTTTTCCGCCGCCTCTTTGCGTTTCGCCTGCAGCGCGGCGGCGGCGCGGCGACAGCGATCTTTCTGCGCGGAAAGCTCCCGCTGGAGCTTTTCGATGCGCTCTTCGGCGTATTCAATAGAGTCCAGCTTTTCCCGGCATTCCTCCAGATAGGCAATCAGGCCAGAATCGTCCCTGCCGTACTTGCGCTCCAGCTTGTTGAGTACCGAGATCCTGCTTTCCAGCTCATCGTACTCCTCAGGAGAAAAATCCAGGTTTTCCCGGAAATCCCGCAGAGATTCGGCGGCGTCCGAAAGAGAAAAAACAGCATCGTCAATGCTTTTGGCTGCGCTCTCCAGCTCCTGGACGATACCCGCGGCACGCGAGGTGTAGTAGGAAGCATTCTGTGCCATCGAGACGGCGTTCTCGTCGCCGCCGTAGAGAAGGCGGATCGCCTCGTCCAAAGCCTCGGTCAGCTTCTCACTGTTTCTGAGAAGATCTCGGCGGGCACCAAGAGCCTCTTTTTCTCCAGCCTTCAGTTCGGCTTTCTCCAGCTCACGGATTTGGTAGCGAAGGCTCTCGCTGAGTCGTTCCTTCTCTACTTCGTCCATGGTGAGCGTTTCAATCTCACGATAGATTTCTCTGTACTTTCGATATTCCGCCTGATACTTCCCCAGCGCATTTTCCAGTTCACCAAAACGGTCCAGATACTCCCGGTGCCGTCGTTCATCCATGAGCTGGCGCCCGTCGTTCTGGCCGTGTACATCCACAAGAAGGCTGCCGAGCTCCCGCAGTTGAGCAGTGGTGACCGGGGTGCCGCAGACGCGGCAGCTGCTTTTGCCTTCAGCGCTGATGCGGCGCTGAAGGATCAGTTCATCCTCACAGTCGATCTCATTGTCGTTGAGCCACTGCTTTACATCACAGTTTTCAAATACAGCAGAAACCGTGGCTTTTTCGGCGCCGCGGCGCACAAGTTCCCGACTGACACGTCCGCCAAGTACGGCGCCGATGGCGTCGATAATGATGGACTTGCCCGCGCCGGTCTCGCCGGTCAGAATGTTCAGGCCATGATCGAAGCGAATGTCTGAGCGCTCGATTACAGCGATATTCTCAATGTGCAGCTCACTGAGCATCTCCGTCACTCCAAATCAAAAAAGCATCTCGATCTCGTGATACAGTCTGCGTGCAGCTTCGGTGTCCCGCATGGCCAGAAAAGCCGTATCGTCCCCCGCAAGGCTGCCGACCAGACCCTCCACATGCATGGCGTCAATGGCAGAGCATGCGCCATTGGCGAGACCGGGCAGCGTGCGAATGATAAACAGATTCTGGGCGATGTCATACGAGACAATGCTCTCACGGAAGATTTTCTTCAGTCTCTCCTCGTAATTATCTGAGTCGGCACGGGAAGCGACATAACGATAGTTGCCGTTGGGCCCCAGTTCTTTGACAAGGCGCATATCCCTGATGTCGCGGGATAGAGTGGCCTGGGTGCTCTTGAGACCGCGCTCGGCGAGCGCATCGAGAAGCTGATTCTGCGTTTCAATATCCCGCTCGGCAATTATTTTCAGGATTTCGCTCTGTCTGCCAGATTTCATGGTCTTCCTCCATCAGGTGAGTTTTTCATAAGCGGTCTCATAAAAGCTTCTCAGTCCCGGATCCACCATCAGGATCTGATGCTCCGAGCGTTTCACTGAGACCAGATCCCCGTTGGCAAGGTCTGCGACCGAATAGCCGTCCACTGAGAGATAGGCTCTGCGGCCGTGGAGCTTTTCCGCTTTGACGGTGACCGTTCTCTGCGGGTCAAGCACAAAGGTCCTGGCTCCCATGGTGTGCGCACAGATGGGGCTGATCAGAATGTTTTCGGCGTCTGGCTCTACAATCGGCCCGCCGGCAGACATGGAGTAGCCTGTAGAGCCGGTCGGCGTTGCGAGAATGATCCCATCGCCGCTGATGCTTGTGATTTTGTCGCCGTTACAATAGGCGGTGGTCTGTATAACGTCGCCGTAGCCGTGCAGCACGACGTCGTTGAGGGCCTGATCAGTGTGAATGAGTCTGTCGTCACGCCATAGCTCCACAGAGAGCATCATACGGCGGCTGATCTTGCACTCCCCTCTGGCGGCCGGTACGATCCAGGACAGCTCGTCCGGCTCCAGATAGGCCATGAATCCCATAGTGCCGAGATTGATGCCCAGCAGCGGGATGGACGCCGCATGCAGAGTACGGGCGACGGAGAGAATGGTCCCGTCTCCGCCGATGACAATGACCATGCTGCATCCTCCGGCGACATCCAACAGTTTGCATGTCTGGATATCTGAAGGAATTACCTCAGGTTCTTCATCTGCAAAGACAGGGCAGATTGCCGTCTCAAAGCCTGCATCACGAAGCAAGGCATCGGCCTGCCTGGTATAGAGCAGTTCGGTATCCCGAAAAGGGTTCGGACAGATGGCGATCATAGCGACACCTCACAGATTCTCGTGGGATGCGGCAACCACTGCCGCAACATCTGGTTCTGGCGCGGAAAAAGCGCCGTTTTTCAGGTGGCAGATATATTCGATATTGCCCTCCGGGCCTTTAATGGGAGAAAAATCAAGTCCCATGACGGAAAAGCCGATCTCTTTGGCGAAACTGATGATCCCACGGACAACTTCCTCGTGGACCTTCGCATCCCGGACGACGCCTTTTTTTCCGACTTCCTCCCGCCCAGCCTCAAACTGAGGTTTGATCAGACAGATATAATCCGCTCCGGGCTTTAAC
>CAMKAP010000167.1 GCA_946410505.1 uncultured Clostridia bacterium | reverse complement strand
AGGTTGGAGAGCATGCCGCCGGGGATCTGATAGGTCAGGCACTGGGTGTCGGTGGTCAGGGAGATGGGGTTGAGGGTGCCGGCGGCGAGGAAGTCGGCGCGGACGGGCTTGAAGAAGTTGGCCATCTTCAAAAGCGCGTCGCCATTGAGGCCGGTCTCGTAGCCCATTTCCTTCAGGGTGTAGTTCAGAGTCTCGGTGGCAGGCTGAGAGGTGCCGCCGGAGAAGGGGGAGATGGCGGTGTCGATCACGTCAGCGCCGGCTTCAATGGCCTTGAGGTAGGTCATGAAGGCAAGACCGGTGGTGCAGTGGGTGTGCATGACGATGGGCAGATCCACCGCGTCCTTGAGGGCGGAAACCAGATCATAGGCGCTCTGCGGGGAGAGGATGCCGGCCATGTCCTTGATGCAGATGGAGGAAACACCCATCTCCTTGAGTTCCTTGACCATTTCCACATACTTCTCCAGCGTGTGGACGGGAGAGGTGGTGTAGGAAATGGCGCCGGAAGCCATGGCGCCGGAGTTCACGGCCTCTTCGATGGCGACCTTCAGGTTGTTTACGTCGTTGAGGGCGTCGAAAATACGGATGATGTCGATGCCGTTGCGGACGCTGGCGCGGACAAAGCGGCGCACAATATCATCGCTGTAGTGCTTGTAGCCCAGAATGTTCTGGCCTCTGAGCAGCATCTGCAGCTTGGTGTTGGGCATTTTGGCCCGAATCTTACGCAGACGCTCCCAGGGATCTTCGCCCAGGAAACGCAGGCATACGTCAAAGGTCGCGCCGCCCCAGCATTCCACGGAGTAAAAACCGGCCTTGTCGATGGTCTCAAGGATCGGCTCAAACTTGTCATAGGGCAGACGCGTCGCAATCAGACTCTGGTTTGCGTCGCGCAGCACGGTCTCTGTAAATTGAACTTTCTTCATGCTGACCTCCTCTAAAGAGTAAAAAATATGCGAAATAGAAATATCTGAACCGGCTGTCCACCGGGTTCCAGCAAAAAACAGCCCGTCTACGGGAAAAACCGAAAAAGACTTGATTACGGTATTCGGTCAATGCGGGCATAGCCGCTATAAGAATAACAGGCTGAGCGAGAATTTGCAAGAGAAATCGGGAATTCCGACAGAATACATCGTCATTTTTTTCTCAAAGACTATGTGGAAGAAAAATGATTCCTCAAGGAGAAGGGAACACTTCTTGAGCTTTAGGAAATAAGGTGGTATAATATAATGAATATTGAACAGACAGGAGATCACGATGGACAGATTCAAGCTTGTTTCCGATTTTCGGCCCACAGGGGATCAGCCTCAGGCCATTGATGATCTGGTCATGGGGCTGGAAAACGGCCTGGATGAACAGGTGCTGCTGGGTGTTACCGGCTCCGGCAAAACCTTCACCATGGCAAACGTGATCGCCCGCCTGAATCGGCCCACGCTGGTACTTGCCCACAACAAGACACTGGCAGCCCAGCTTTGCAGCGAATTTAAGGAGTTTTTCCCGGAAAATGCTGTGGAGTATTTCGTGAGTTACTACGATTACTATCAGCCCGAGGCCTATATTCCGCATACGGATACTTTCATCGAGAAGGACGCCTCCATCAACGACGAGATTGAGCGCCTTCGACACAGCGCTACCTCCAGCCTTTTTGAGCGGCGGGACGTGATCGTAGTCTCGTCCGTGTCCTGTATCTACGGCCTGGGGGACCCCATTGATTACGCCAATATGGTGATCTCGCTTCGCCCGGGGCAGACGCGCAGTTTTGATGAGCTGCTGCACAAGCTCATCGATATCCGCTATGAGCGCAATGACATTGCTTTCGAGCGCAACATGTTCCGTGTACGCGGCGATACGGTGGAAATTTTTCCGGCCTATTCCAACGATCGCGCTATTCGCGTTGAGTTTTTCGGCGACGAGGTGGACCGCATCAGCGAAATCAACGTGGTAACCGGCATGCCCACGCGCATTCTGAATCACGCGGCGATCTATCCCGCGAGCCACTATGTGACCACCAAGGAAAAGCTCGCCGCCGCCATCGACAGGATCCGCGTCGAGTGCGACGAGCGCGTGAAGTACTTTGAAGAAAACAACAAGCTCATTGAGGCCCAGCGCATCCGCCAGCGCACAGACTATGATATTGAGATGATGCAGGAGCTGGGCTACTGCAGCGGCATCGAGAACTACTCCCGCGTGATCTCCAACCGTGCGCCGGGCAGCCCGCCGCTGACGCTGCTTGATTATTTCCCGAAGGATTTTCTGCTGTTTGTGGATGAGAGCCATGTGACCCTCCCGCAGGTACGCGCCATGTACCGGGGCGACCGGGCGCGTAAGGAATCGCTGGTGGAGTACGGCTTCCGCCTGCCCTCCGCCTTCGATAACCGGCCGCTGAAGTTTGACGAATTTACAGACCGTATCCACCAGCGGATCTATGTCTCCGCGACGCCCGGGCAGTATGAGCGTGAGCGCGCCGGACAGATCGTGGAGCAGATCATCCGTCCGACCGGGCTCCTGGATCCGGAAATCTTTGTACGCCCGGTGGAAGGCCAGATCGACGATCTGATTGGGGAGATCAACACCAGGATCGAGAAGAATCAGCGTGTCCTGGTCACCACACTGACCAAGAAAATGGCCGAGGATCTTTCGGTTTACCTCACAAACACCGGCATCCGCTGCCGCTATATGCACCACGATATCGGCACCATCGAACGCATGGAGATCATCCGCGACCTGCGCCTCGGTGAATTCGACGTGCTTGTGGGCATCAACCTCCTGCGCGAGGGACTTGATATACCGGAGGTCGGTTTGGTCGCCATTCTTGACGCGGACAAGGAGGGCTTCCTTCGCAGCGAGACAAGCCTGATCCAGACCGTGGGCCGCGCCGCACGAAACGCCGAGGCCATGGTGATCATGTACGCCGATACCGTGACACCTTCCATGCGCGCCTGTATCGATGAGACGGAGCGCCGGCGAGCCAAACAGAAAGCCTATAACGAAGAAAACGGCATCGTGCCGAAAACCATAGTCAAGAGTGTACGCGATCTGATTGAAATCTCTGCTGACGCTTCCACCGTCACAAAAACCAACGGTGTGCGCATGACCGAGCGGGAGCGGCGCGAGCTGATCGAACAGCTGGAGAGCAAGATGCGCAAGGCTGCAAAGATGCTTGAATACGAGATCGCAGCCCAACTGCGTGACGAGATCATCCGCCTGCGCGGTGAGAAATGAGGAAAACGATGAAACTAATGATCCTGGACGGTAACAGTATCGTCAATCGCGCCTTCTTCGGCGTGCGCACGCTCAACGCGCCGGACGGTACGCCGACCAATGCCGTCTATGGCTTCCTTGCCATCCTTCAGCGCCTGCTGGACGAGCAGAAGCCCGACGCACTCTGCGTGAGCTTTGACCTGAAAGCGCCTACCTTCCGCCACAAAGCCTATGCCGGCTACAAGGCACAGCGCAAGGGGATGCCCGAGGAACTCGCGGTTCAGATGCCGATCCTGAAACAGGTGCTGGACGAGATGGGCGTCCGCCGCTATGAGCTGGAGGGCTACGAGGCCGATGATATCCTGGGAACTGCTGCCTCCGTCTGTGAAAATGAGGGATGGGACTGCGTCATTGTCACCGGCGATAAGGACAGCCTGCAGCTTGTGAGCGACAAGACCACCGTCTGCAACGTCAAGACCCGCATGGGGCAGACGGAGACCGTTCTGTACACGCCGGAGGTCTTTCGCAGCGAATACGGTTTTGAACCGAAGAAGATGGTGGATCTGAAAGCCCTGATGGGCGACAGCTCCGACAACATTCCGGGCGTCCCCGGCGTGGGAGAGAAGACGGCGATGGATCTGCTGCGCCGCTGCGGCAGTCTGGACGAGATTTACGCGAACATCGAAACGCTCGACATTCGTGACAGCCTCCGTAAAAAACTTGTCTCCGGCGAGGAGAGCGCTCGCACGTCCTTCTGGCTTGCCACGATCTTCCGTGAAGTGCCGCTGACTTTCCGGCCCGAGGAGAATCTCTGGGATCATAACTACAGTCCGGCGCTCTATGAGCTCATGAAGCGTCTCGGTTTTCATAAGTTTATTGAGAAATGGGGCCTGCATCCCACCGAAGAAGCGGCAGAGGCCGTTGAGAAAGAAAAGCTGCCCCGGGTAACCCTGGAGAGCAGTGAGGACGCCGGAGACTTCAGGGACAGAATTGACGCGGCGGAAGCAATCGCTGTCTATGCGCTGGACGGTCTGGAGCATATTGAGGTTTGTGACGGCAAAAGGGTCTGGGATCTGTCCTGGAATTCGTGCGGCGATGTTTATAATTTGCTTCTGCGTGATATCTTTGCGCCGGAGCGCAGAAAATACGCTCATCAGGCGAAAGAGCTGATGAGTCTGCTGCTGTCGGAGGGGCTGCCCGTCGAAGGCTTCGTTTTTGATACAGCTTTGGCTGCCTATCTTTTGGACGCCACCGGCAGCGACTATGCGCCGGAGAAGCTGTCCTTCCGTTATCTTGGCGCGGAGTGCGGCGGCGCGGAGGCTGTCTGGGCCCTGACGCCGGTGCTGCGCGAGAAAATGCAGGAGCTGGATATGCTCAATCTGTACGAGACGGCGGAGCTGCCGCTCTGCCGCGTCCTGGCGGATATGGAGCACGAGGGCTTCTATGTGGACCGTAAGGCGCTCTATGATTTCGGCGAGAGCTTGAATGCCGACATTGCCCGCCTGCAGCAGAGCATCTGGCAGCACGCGGGGCGGGAGTTCAACATCCTGTCACCCAAACAGTTGGGAGAGGTACTGTTTGACGATCTGATGCT
>CAMKAP010000166.1 GCA_946410505.1 uncultured Clostridia bacterium | reverse complement strand
TCACGGTAAAAGATCAGATACTTGACTATGTGCAAAGCACATATGCTGTCGAACCGGATTATCCGTTTTCCACAGCACCGGGCTATCCCGTGCTGCGCCACAAGGACAGTCGAAAGTGGTTTGCCCTGCTGATGGATGTTCCGAGAAACAGACTCGGGCTTAGTGGCGAAGATCATGTCGATGTCATCAATCTCAAATGTTCTCCTGCCATGGCAGCTTCTCTTCGACGGCAGGAAGGGTTTCTCCCGGCCTATCATATGCACCGTGATAATTGGATCACCATCCTGCTGGACGGGACGGTAAATGCCGAAGATATTTTTCCGTTGGTTGACATCAGCTTCCAGCTGACGGACGCGACAAAGCATCCTTCAGGAAAAAGAACGCAGCCTGGCATCACGAAACCACATTACCCGTCGAAGGAAGGAGACGAGGCGCAGCATGCATGACATCTGGAATCCCTGGCACGGCTGCAAGAGGTGCAGCGAGGGGTGCCAGAACTGTTATATGTACTATCTTGACTCTCTGCGCGGAAAAGACGGCAGCATCATCTATCGAACCGGAGCCGGATTTCGCTATCCTCTCGCCAAAGACCGCAGCGGAAGCTACAAAGTAAAGAGCGGTGAGATGCTGCGCGTCTGCATGACCTCGGATTTCTTTGTGGAGGAGGCTGACCCCTGGCGCGAGGAAGCCTGGGAGATCATGCGAAAACGTCCCGACGTAAAGTTTTTTCTTCTCACCAAGCGGCCACAGCGCGTGGCGGAGCAACTCCCGAAAAACTGGGGTGACGGATGGGAAAATGTAATGCTCAATGTTACATGCGAAAACCAGCGCAGAGCGGATGAGAGGATTCCGATTCTGCACAGCTTGCCCTTCAAGCACAAGGGCATCATGTGTGCGCCGATCATCGGCCCTGTCAGCATCCGGGACTATCTCAGAGAAGGGCAGATCGAGCAGGTACTGTGTGAGGGTGAAAACTACGGCGGTTCACGACTTTGCCGCTACGAATGGGTTAAAAGGCTATCGGAAGAGTGCCGTGAGGTGAATGTTACCTTTGTGTTCTGCGGAACAGGCCGCCGCTTTGAGAAGGACGGCAGGCTCTACCGTATTGAAGGCCAGGGGATCCAGGCTCAGCAGGCCTACCGTTCCGGGCTCAGCTTTCAAGGAAAAGTCATGGATTTTAAGCTGACGGACGCATGGGGCTGTCCGATCCCAAAGGAAGTCCTTTATGCGCCCTGGTTCGGTGAAAAGTGCGGGGAATGCGGCATGCGGCTCTGCTGTAACGGCTGCAGCCGCTGCGGCAAATGCGGGCAGACATAAAAACCGATACGATTCCGAAGAATCGTATCGGTTTCTGTCTTATTCCCAGTCTTTCCAGATTTCGGGGCAGTAGCCCACAGTGGCTTTCTTTCCGTTTCTCACAACAGGTGTGCGGATCATTTCAGGCACGTCATACAGCTTCTCGAGCTTGGCGTCCGCTCCGGCAAGATATTGGAACAATGCATAATCCTGATCCCTGGGATCTACCAGATTCTCAAGGCCCACCGCGTTTTTGACGCTTGTCAGTTCTCCCCTGCTCATGCCGTATTTCACAATATCGATATACTGATATTTGATCCGGCGCTCCTTGAACCAGCGCTCTGCTTTTTTGGTATCAAAGCATTTGGACTTCCCGAAAATCTGGATGTTCATCTTTTATATCTCCGAAACAACAGGCAGAATCATGGGGCTGCGGCGTGTAGCCTTGAAGAGGTAGCCGGAAACGTTGTTTTTTACCTTGCTCTTGATGGTGGTCCAATCGGTGATATGCTGCGCCTCGCAGGCTTCCACGGATTCCATGGTCACCCGTTTAAGCTCCTCCATCACTTCCTCGGCTTCTTTCACATAAATAAAGCCGCGGGTCACAATCTCAGGCGTACCGACCAGCTTGTGGTCGTAGGAAGAATAAGGCAGAACGATGACGACCATGCCGTCCTCCGCAAGCTTGTGGCGGTCGCGCATGACGACGCTCCCCACTTCGCCGATGCTGCCGTCCACCAGAACGGCGCCGGAGGGGACATTTTCTTCCGCGCGGATGCTCTTCTTGGTAAGTTCAATCACCCGGCCGTTTTCCGCGATGACGATGTTCTTCGGCTGCACGCCCATGATGCGTCCCAATTCAGCGTGCTTGATCAGCATACGGTACTCACCGTGCACGGGGATGAAGAACTTGGGCTTTACCAGCGCGAGCACCATCTTCTGCTCCTCCTGGCAGGCGTGGCCGGAGACGTGCAGGTCGGTGTTGCGGTCATAGATGACCTCGGCGCCCTTGTGGAAAAGCTCGTCGATCACGCGGCTGATCATGTTCTCGTTTCCGGGAATGGCAGAGGCGGAGATAATGACCCTGTCGCCGGAATCCACCTGGATCTGCTTATGCTCGGAGTAAGCCATCCGGTAAAGAGCGGACATGGCCTCTCCCTGGCTGCCGGTGGAAATAATGACCACCTTGTTGCGCGGCAGCTTGTTGATCTGGTCCAGATCCATCAGCACACCGTCGGGGATGTTCATGTAACCCAACACCATGGAAACACGCAGAACGTTTTCCATGCTTCTGCCGGTGACTGCTACCTTGCGGCCATATTTTGCAGCCACATCGATAATCTGCTGCAAACGGTGGACGTTGGAAGCAAACGTCGTAATGATGATGCGCTTGTCGCAGCCGAGAAAAAGCTTGTTGAAGCCCTCGCCCACCTTGCTCTCGGATTCGGAGTGGCCGGGCTTTTCCACATTCGTGGAGTCGCTGAGCAGAGCCAACACGCCCTGGTTGCCGAGTTCGCCGAGACGGACCAGATCCATCATGCCGCCGGAAATCGGCGTCACGTCGATCTTGAAGTCACCGGTGTGGATCACCGTGCCGAGCGGCGTGGTGATGGCCAGCGCCACCGCATCGGGGATCGAGTGATTGACGTGGATAAACTCCACCGTAAAGTTGCCGAGCCGAAAAACAGAGCCCGGCTTCTTGGTGAAGATCTGCGTATTATAGAGCAGATCGTGCTCCTCCAGCTTCAATTCGACAAGCGCCGCCGTGAGGGGCGTGGTGTAGATGGGAACGTCCAGCTCCCGCAGGACATAAGGGACAGCACCGATATGGTCCTCATGGCCGTGGGTCAGGATCAGGCCGCGGAGGCGGGCGGCATTGCTGCGCAGATAGCTGATGTCAGGCAGAACCACATCCACCCCGTACATATCCTCATCCGGGAAGCCCATGCCGCAGTCCACGACAATAATATCATTCCCGTACTCAAAAGCCGTCATGTTTTTGCCGATCTCACCGAGACCGCCAAGGGGGATAATTTTCAGTTTTGAAATCATTGAATACTCCATTTCTACAGGTTTGCATATGTACTGCCGCGCGCGGCAAAAGAAGCGATAAAACAGTGTAGCCGAAATGCGCGCGGTTTATTCGGAGCTTTACATCTCCGTGCGCCCTTCCATGGCGCGGTTGAGCGTTGCGTCATCCGCAAACTCAAGATTGGATCCCACAGGGATACCGTAAGCAAGTCTTGTCACCCGGATGTTAAAAGGCTTGAGCAGGCGGGAGATATACATGGCGGTAGCCTCACCCTCTGTGTCGGGGTTCGTGGCCATAATGACCTCTTCCACCTCTTCGGAAGCGACACGCTGAAGCAGTTCTTTGATGCAGATGTCATCCGGGCCGATGTGGCTCATGGGTGAAAGCACGCCGTGCAGCACATGATACGTGCCGTTATACTCGTGTCCGCGCTCAATAGACAGCACATCCCGCGGTTCTGAAACGACACAGATCGTACCGCGATCGCGCCTGTCGCTCTGGCAGATGGAGCAGGTCTCCCCCTCCGTCAGATTTTGGCAGATACTGCAGCGGTGAACGCTCCTCTTTGCGTCGGTAATGGCGGCGGCAAACGACAGCGCTTCCTCATCGCTCAAGGCAAGGACATGAAAGGCAAGCCGCTGTGCACTCTTGCGGCCGATGCCCGGCAGGGATGCGAATTTATCAATCAGGTTTTCCAGTGATGCGGGAAAAAAAGCCATAACTCTACTCCGTTCAAGAATTCCGAATGGCGGCAATGGCCGCAGCGCGGTCAGCCTTGCCAAACACAGCGCTTCCCGCGACAAGTACGTTCGCGCCGGCCTCCTTGGCAGCGGCGGCCGTCTCAGAGGTGATACCGCCATCCACTTCCAACTCACAATCAGGGTTTACTTCATCCAGCATTGCACGAAGAATCCGGATCTTCTCCAACATATCAAACATGAAGCTCTGTCCGCCAAAGCCCGGCTCTACCGTCATAACAAGGACCAGATCCACAAGCTTCAAATACGGCAGCGCAGCTTCCGCCGGTGTTGCGGGTTTGAGCGTGATCCCGCATTTTTTCCCCTTCGCCCGGATCGCTTCCAGCGCTGCAAGGATATTCTCTTCGCTGTCCGCCTCCACATGAACATTCACAAGATCGGCACCACTGTCGCAAAAACGCTCCGCGTAGCGGACCGGGCGCTCGATCATCAGATGCGCGTCAATGAACATATCCGTCGCTTTTCTGAGGGATTTCAGCACCGGAAGTCCCATAGAAATATTGGGGACAAAGACGCCGTCCATCACGTCAAAATGGAGATAGTCCGCGCCGGCGCGGCGGATTTCCTCCGCTTCCTCCCCAAGGCGCGCAAAATCAGCTGCCAGAATGGACGGCGCAATCTTGATCATGACGGTAGCCTCCAGAACTCTGTGGTGTTAATCTGATTTATTATACTACACGTCATCGATAAATGCAACATTTCACTTATTTGAAGAATAATGATCATCGG
>CAMKAP010000165.1 GCA_946410505.1 uncultured Clostridia bacterium | reverse complement strand
CCTATTGCTGGAACGGAAAGGAATAGCGTCAGAAGAAGCTCGCGACACTCCGTTTCCGCCAGGCATGGCGAAAACTGCGTTTTGCTCCCTCCTTCTTCCTTACCAAACTCGAAGCGTATGGCTTCGAGTTTGAAGAGGGAAACGGAAGGCATAAGGAAATGCGATTTTATCTTTCGCAATCAACACGAAAGGAATAAGGATATGGAAAACTCCCATTCCGCATCGTACGCCGCAGCCGGCGTCAACATTGAAGCCGGCTACGAGGGCGTGCGCCTGATGAAAAAGCATGTGGAGCGCACCTTTATCCCCGGCGTCGTGTCCGGGATCGGCGGCTTCGGCGGTCTCTTTGCTCCCCAGCTTTCCGGCATGAAAGAGCCCGTGCTGGTCTCCGGCACGGACGGCGTCGGCACCAAGCAGCGCATCGCCCAACTGATGGACAGGCATGATACCGTGGGCATCGACTGCGTGGCCATGTGCGTCAACGACATCATCTGCTGCGGCGCAAAGCCCCTCTTTTTCCTCGACTATATCGCCATCGGCAGAAACGAGCCGGAAAAGGTGGCCTCCCTGGTCGCGGGTGTGGCCGATGGTTGTGTTCGGGCCGGCTGTGCGCTGATTGGCGGCGAGACCGCCGAGCACCCGGGCACCATGCAGCCGGAGGACTATGATCTGGCGGGCTTCTCCGTGGGCATTGTGGACCGGGAAAAGATCATCGACCCCAACGCCATGACCCCTGGCGATGTGATCATCGCCCTGCCCTCCAGCGGTATTCACTCCAACGGCTACTCTCTGGTGCGCAAGGTTTTTGACGTGGAGCACGCAGATCTGGGCCGGGAGATCCCCGCGCTGGGAACCACTCTCGGCGAAGCCCTGCTCACTCCTACGCGAATCTACGTCAAACCCGTTATCGCCGCCCTTGAGGTCGCCAGGGTCCACGGCATCAGCCATATTACCGGCGGCGGCTTCTACGAGAACATCCCCCGCTCCGTTCCGGACGGCCTCTGCGCGAAAATCGAAAAGGTCTCTATTCAGACCCCTGCGATTTTTCACCTGATTCAAAAGACCGGCAATATCCCCGAGCGCGACATGTTCAACACCTTCAACATGGGCGTAGGCATGAGTCTGATCGTCGCGCGTGACAGTGTGGACGACGCCATGGAGGCCCTTTGCGGCCGCGGCGTGGAGGCCTATATCGCGGGCGAGATCGTCCGCGGCGACGAAAAGATTGTGCTATGCTGAGGAAGTATACAATTGAAGGCATCCTCGCAGGCGGCATGGTCTCTGTCGGCGGCACCGTTCTGCTCTCCTGTGACAACCGCTATCTGGGCGCGGTTTTCTTCAGCATTGCGCTGCTGAGCATCTGCTGGTTCGGTTTTAACCTCTACACCGGCAAGGTCGGTTTTCTGTATGCAAATCACAGCAAAGCCGCGCTGGAGGAGGCCTTCTGGGGGCTGCTCGGCAATTTCCTCGGAACGCTGCTCTTCGGCCTGCTCATCGGCCTCGCGCTTCCGCAGCTCCGGGATGCGGCAGCAGCAGCCTGTGAAAAGCGGCTGACGCAGCTTCCGCTGCAGACGCTGCTGCGCGGCTGCTTCTGCGGGTTGCTGATGTACGCCGCCGTCTGGATCTACCGTGAGAAGAAAACCCCGCTGGGGATCCTCTTCTGCATCCCCGTGTTCATCCTCTGCGGCTTTGAGCACTCTATCGCCGATATGTTCTATTTTGCCCTGGCGGGGCTCTTCGAGCTGCGCAGCCTTTTCTTCCTGCTGCTGGTCGTGCTGGGAAACAGCTTAGGCGGCATGCTCATTCCCTTTCTCCGTTCTCTGGAAGGAGGCAGCCATGGATAAAACGAAAATTGCTGTTCTGGTCTCCGGCGGCGGTACCAATCTGCAGGCGCTCATCGATGCCGAAAAAAACGGCGTATTGAAAAGCGGCGAGATCGCGCTGGTGATCTCCAACAACACCATTGCTTACGCTCTGACCCGGGCGGCCGAGGCGGGCATCCCCGCCCTCACCGTCACAAAAAAGGACTGCGGAAGCCAGGAGGCTTTCGAGGACGCGCTGATAAGGGCCCTGGATGAAAACGGCATCGAGCTCATCGTGCTGGCCGGCTTTATGAGCATCCTCAGCGAGCGCTTTACCAGCCACTATGAAAAACGCATCATCAACGTGCACCCCTCTCTGATCCCCTCCTTCTGCGGCAAAGGCTTTTACGGCCTGAAGGTGCACGAGGCCGCGCTCAACTACGGCGTCAAGGTCACCGGCGCCACCGTGCACTATGTGAATGAAATCCCTGACGGCGGCCGCATCATTCTGCAGAAGGCCGTCAGCGTATTGCCCGACGATACGCCCAAGACGCTGCAGAAGCGCGTCATGGAGCGGGCCGAATGGATCATCCTGCCCGAGGCGGCCGAGCTGGTCTCCTCTCAAATACAAAAAGAAAAGGAGCACAGACAATGACGGATTTTCTTGCATTTCTGAAGAATAACCCCTACCCGGGCAGAGGCATCGCTGTGGGCAAAGACCGGGTGTATTACTTCATCATGGGCCGCAGTGAAAACAGCCGCAACCGCATCTTCTCCCTCACCGAGGACGGCATCCGTACCGAGGCCTATGACGCTTCCAAGCTTACAGACCCCAGCCTGATCATCTACCACCCCGTTCGCAGCATGGGAGAGGATTTGATCGTCACCAACGGCAATCAGACCGATACCATCCGCGACATGGGCGATTTTCGCGCCGCGCTTGCAACGCGCGAGTATGAGCCCGACGAACCCAACTGGACGCCCCGCATCTCCGCCATCTGCCATCGTGACGGCAGCTTTGAGCTCTCCATCCTCAAGCATGCGGACGGCCGCTGCCTGCGCTGCTTCTACAGCTACGAGGGCTGCGACGAGGGCAAGGGCTACTTCATCAGCACTTATCAGGGGGACGGCTCTCCCCTGCCCAGCTTCACCGGCGAACCCCTGCAGATCGACATGCCGGAGCCGGAGCAGGTCTGGGAAGCCCTCAACAAGGACAACAAGGTTTCGCTCTACACCAACGTCAAAGGCGAAGTGAAGCTATTCAATAAACATCTGGGCGACTAAGGAGAAGAACATGAACGAATTTGAACTCAAATACGGCTGCAATCCCAATCAGAAGCCCGCAAAGATTTTCATGAAGGACGGCAGTGAGCTGCCTGTCACCGTTTTGAACGGCCGCCCCGGCTTTATTAATTTTCTGGACGCGCTCAACTCCTGGCAGCTCGTGAAGGAGCTGAAGGAAGCCACTGGGCTCCCCTCGGCCGCCTCCTTCAAGCATGTCTCCCCCGCCGGCGCCGCCGTTGGGCTGCCGCTGAGCGAGGTGGACCGGCACATCTATTTTGTCGCCGAGGACGCCGAGCTCTCTCCCATCGCCTGCGCCTATATCCGTGCCCGCGGTGCCGACCGTCTCTGCTCCTACGGCGACTGGGCCGCGCTGAGCGACACCTGTGACGCCGCCACCGCCGCCTATCTCAAGGACGAGGTCTCCGACGGCGTGATCGCTCCGGGCTACACTGAAGAGGCGCTGGCCATCCTCCGGACCAAGAAAAAGGGCAACTACAACGTCGTGCAGATCGACCCCGACTACGTGCCCGCCGCCCAGGAGCAGAAGGATGTGTTCGGCGTCACCTTTGAGCAGGGCCACAACAACTTCAAAATTGATGAGGCGCTGCTGGGCAACATCGTCACCGAGAACAAAGAGCTCCCCGAGCAGGCGAAGATCGACATGATCGTGGCCCTCATTACCCTGAAATACACCCAGTCCAACTCCGTCTGCTATGTCAAGGACGGGCAGGCCATCGGCGTGGGTGCCGGTCAGCAGAGCCGCATCCACTGCACCAGGCTTGCCGGCTCCAAGGCCGATAACTGGTATCTCCGCCAGCACCCCAAAGTGCTGGGTCTCCAGTTCGTGGACGGCATCCGCCGCCCCGACCGCGATAACGCCATCGACATCTACACCTCCGACGAATATGACGACGTGCTGCGGGACGGCGAGTGGCAGCGTGTGTTCAAGGTAAAGCCCGAGGTTCTGACCGCGGAGGAAAAGAAGGCCTGGATCGCCACCCAGAACGGCGTTACCTGCGGCTCCGACGCGTTCTTCCCCTTCGGCGATAATGTTGAGCGCGCCCGCAAGTCCGGCGTGCAGTACATTGCCGAGCCCGGCGGCTCCATCCGTGACGACCACGTGATCGACACCGCGAACAAATACGGAATGGTCATGGCATTCACCGGCATGCGCCTGTTCCACCATTGAGGAGAAAGATATGAAGGTTCTTGTGGTTGGCGGCGGCGGGCGCGAGCACGCCGTCATCAAAAAGCTGAAAGAGAACCCCGAAATCACTGAGATCTTCGCTCTGCCCGGAAACGGCGGTATCGCCCGGGATGCATCCTGCGTCCCCATCGGGGCGAAGGACATCGCCTCCATTGTGAGCTTTGCCGAGGATAACGCCATCGACTACGCCGTGGTCACGCCGGACGATCCGCTGGTGCTCGGCTGTGTGGACGCGCTGGAAAAGATCGGTGTGCCCTGCTTCGGCCCGCGCGCCAGCGCCGCCATCATTGAGGGCAGCAAGGTTTTCGCCAAAGAGCTGATGAAAAAGTACGGGATCCCCACCGCCTCCTACGAATGCTTTGACAGTCTGGATGCCGCGCTCACCTATCTGGAGACCGCCCCCCTCCCCACCGTCATCAAGGCGGACGGGCTGGCTCTCGGCAAGGGTGTCATCATCGCCCGGACCCGGGAGGAGGCCAAAGAGGCCGTGGTGGAGATGATGCAGAATCACAAGTTCGGCAAGAGCGGCGAACAGGTGGTCA
>CAMKAP010000164.1 GCA_946410505.1 uncultured Clostridia bacterium | reverse complement strand
ACGCATTATTGCGTCCGGGCTTTTCATATGCCTTGCCTGCCCTGCATAGAATTGTTGCAGCATACGAAAGGGAGTGTGAAGGATGCGAAAACAAGGCCTTATATGGCTTCTGCTGACCGCGGCGGTCCTTTTTAGCGTGCTGGGGAAACTGCTGCTGCCGGCGGGGATCGGCTATCTTCGGCGGGAGGCCGCCCGGGTCCTGGCGGCGGACGCAGAGAACTGGCAGCTGCTGGAGGTCATGGGACGGGCCCTTTCTGCTGAAGACGTTCGCGCACAGCTGGCGGAGGCGATTCTGCGGCAGACAGGGGAGCGTAGCGCATGAGCGGCCGCTTCCGGCTTCAGCCCCTGCTGCTGGGACCGCTGGGGCTGCTGCTGTATCTGGGCAGCGGGCGGGAGATCGCGGCTGTGCTGCTGCCGGCGCTCATTCATGAGCTGGGGCACATTGCGGCACTCCGGGTGCTTGGCCTGCGCATCCGCTGCTTTCGGGCGGAGCTTCGGGGTTTCTGCATGGAATATTATGGGGAGTGCGGCGCCGTGGGACATGCCCTGGCCGCGGCAGCGGGACCGGCTGCAGGCTTCCTCTGGGCCATCGGTGCGTCACTTTTGGGGAAGAGACTGGATTGGCTGAACCTCTCCGCGGGGGTGAGCCTGCTGCTGAGTCTCTTTAACCTTCTCCCCGCGCTGCCGCTGGACGGGGGCCGTATCCTGCTTTCGCTGTCCTGCGCCTTTCTTGGCGAGAGAAGGGGAGTACGGCTCACGGAGGCCTGCAGCCTCGCGGTCGGCTGCCTGCTGCTCTCCTTCGGCGTGTGGCTGATGCTGCGCGGACGCGGCATCGCGCTTCTGACCGCTGCTGTGTGGCTGCTGGCCTACCAGGAGAGCGGCCGGGGTCTTGTCAAGCGCCCGGAAATGATATAAAATAATAAAATAAAGACCTGCTGATTATGAATCAGCAGGTCAGAAAATGGCATGATTTTGGGAGTACGGCATGGATAAACGTCTGGAGCGAATTCTGCCCCGGGTGCAGAAGCCCGCGCGCTATACCGGCGGTGAATACCGGCAGATCATCAAGGACAAGAAGAAGGTGGACATCCGCCTGGCCTTCTGCTTTCCCGATACCTATGAGATCGGCATGTCAAACCTGGGCATGAGCATCCTCTATCACACCATGAACAGCCTTGACTTTGTGTGGTGTGAGCGCTGCTTTGCCCCCTGGGGGGACATGGTTGAGGAGATGAAGAAGGCGGGAATTCCGCTCTACGCGTTGGAAAGCGGCGATCCGCTCTCGGCCTTCGACTCGCTGGCTTTCTCCGTGGGCTATGAGATGGCCTATACCACGGTGCTGGATATGATCGACATGGCGGGCCTCCCCCTGCGCTCTGCGGACCGGAAGGAGCTGCTGCCCATCGTCTGGGCCGGCGGCACCTCGGCCGTGAACGCGGAGCCCATGGCCCCCTTCATCGACCTCTTCGTGATCGGCGAAGGGGAGGAAATGAACAACGAGCTGCTCACCCTGCTGCGCAGGGCCAAGCTGGAGGGCTGGAGCAAGCAGCGCTTTCTGGAGTCCGCCGCGCAGATCGGCGGCGTGTATGTACCCTCGCTGTATGAGGTAAGCTATCACGAGGACGGCAGCATCGCCGCCGTCACGCCTACCCACGGCGCGCCCGCGCGCGTCACCAAGCGCATCATCTCCGATCTGGACAGCGTTCCCTTTCCGACGGACCCCATCGTGCCCTCCACCGAGGTGGTGCACGACCGGGTGAATCTGGAGCTTTTCCGCGGCTGCGTGCGCGGCTGCCGATTCTGCCAGGCGGGCTACGTCTACCGCCCGATCCGCGCCAAAAAGCCGGAGACTCTGGTGCGCCAGGGCATCGAGACCCTGAAAAACACCGGCCATGAGGACGTGACGCTCCTCTCCCTCAGCACCAGCGACTACCGGCCACTGCCTGAGCTGTGCGACGGGCTGCTGGATTACTGTGAAGCGCGCAGCATCGGCCTCTCCCTGCCGTCCCTCCGGGCGGACAACTTCTCCATGGAGATTATGGAGAGACTCCAGAAGGTGCGCAAGAGCGGTCTGACCTTCGCCGTGGAGGGCGGCAGCCAGCGCCTGCGCGACGCGATCAACAAGAACGTGACCGAGGAGGATCTGCTCCACACCTGCAGCATTGCCTTCTCCGGCGGCTGGAACAGCGTGAAGCTCTACTACATGCTGGGCCTGCCCACCGAGACGGACGAGGACATTCTGGGCATCGCCGAGATGGCCAACAAGGTGCTGCACTGCTGGCGGGAGAACGCAAAGAACAAAAACCGCGGTGTGAAGATCACGATCTCCACCTCGCTCTTCATTCCCAAGCCCCACAGCCCCTTCCAGTGGGAGGCGATGATCGAGCTGCCAGAGTATCTGCGCCGGGTGAACCTGCTGCGCGGCGCGATCACCGCGAGGAACGTCACCTACAACTGGCATGACGCAGCCACGAGCCTCATCGAGGCGGTGCTCTCCAAGGGAGACCGCCGTGTGGCCGACGTGATCGAGGAGGTCTGGCGCCAGGGCGGCAGACTCGACGCCTGGACGGATTATTTTGACCTGGAGCGGTGGACGAAGGCCTTCGAGACCTGTGGTGTGGACCCAGCCTTTTATGCCCACCGGCAGATCCCCACGGAGGCGGTTCTGCCATGGGATCATATCGACGTGGGCGTGAGAAAGAGCCACCTGCTGCACGAGCGGGAGATGGCATACAAGAGCGAGCTCTCGCCCGACTGCCGCCATCAGTGTGCCGCCTGCGGCGCGGCAAAGCTGCTGGAAGGAGGGATCCGCTGCGATGGATAAGCTGCGACTGCGTTTTGAGAAGACCGGGCGGGCGGTGTACATCTCTCACCTGGATCTGATGCACACCATGCAGCGTGCTTTTTCCCGGGCGGGCTACGCGCTCAAATATTCCGAGGGCTTCAACCCCCATCCCCAGATCTCCATTGCGCTGCCGCTGTCCGTTGGCGCGGCAAGCCTGTGCGAGATCATGGATTTTCGGCTCAAAGAAGACCCTGATCTGGCGGAGCTTCCCGGCAGATTGACCGCGGTTCTTCCGGAGGGGATCAGAATCCTCGAGGCCTATGAGCCGGAGCGCAAGGTCGCCCTGCTCAAATGGCTGGCGATCGAGGGCGTCATGGAATACGACGCGCAAAAACCGGAGGAGATGGCCCGGGCTTTGACAGAGTTTTATGCTTCCGACGCGGTGGTCATCACCAAGAAGACCAAGCGCGGCATGGGCGAGACGGATATTCGCCCCGGCATCCGGGAGATATCCTTCGAGCCGGGAGAGCGGGAAGTGCGGCTGAAGGCCGTCCTCTCCGCCCAGGAGCCCACCATCAATCCGGAGCTGCTTGCGGAGGCCCTTCGGCAGCTGAAGCCGGAGATCGCGCCGGACTTTGCCAGATTCATCAGGCTCGAAACTTACGATCAGGATATGAAGGTTTTTCGGTGACGCCATGAAGCATATTGCTTTCTTTCAGCGGGATTTTCAGGTGGGCGGCATCCAGAAGGCGCTGGTCAACATCCTGGAAAACCTGGACTATGAGCGCTTTGCGGCAGACGTCTATGTGTTTGACGACCGGCCCTTCTACACCCTTGCGCCCCGTGACGGTCTGCGCATGATCGTGTGTAAACCCTGGCCCTACTGGAGCCGCTTTGTACCCTTTGACCTGGCACGCAAACTCTTTCCGCTTCCGGCTTTCGAGCGGGAGTATGACACGGCGGTGGACTTTAACAGCTACAGCGCCGAGTGCGCGGCGGCTGCCCTCGCGGTGAGAGCGAATAAGCGCGTCATGTGGGTGCACAACGACATGCGCATCAAGTATGAAGAGGAGCCGAAGTACCGTGTGCTGTGGCAGTTTTTCAAGGGGAAGTTCCGGTACTTTGACGGCTTTGCCGCCGTCTCCGGCGGTATTGTGGAGGGCTTCCGCGCCATGACGGGCAGGACCGAAGCCCCGGTCGCCGTGGTCCCCAACTTCATCGACACGGCGGAGATCTTCCGCCGGGCTGAGGAAGCGCCGGAGATCGAAGCCGATCCGACAAAGTACAATCTCTGCTCTATGGGCAGACTGGTGCACCAGAAGGGCTTTGACCTGCTGCTGGACGACTTTGCCAGGGCCCATGCCGCGCGGCCCGAGCTGCACCTGACTCTGATCGGCGACGGGCCGGAGCGGGAGAAACTGGAGGCGCAGATTGAAAGCCTGGGCCTTGCCGACAGTGTGACGATGACAGGCAATCTGCGCAATCCCTTCCCGGTTTTACGGCAGATGGACGGTTTCGCGCTGGAGAGCCGCTACGAAGGGCAGGGGATCGTTCTCTGGGAGGCGAAGGCCCTGGGCCTGGAGCTCTTCATGCACAAACGGCTGGAGCCCTATAACCCGGAGCTTCAGGGGGTGGAGGACATGGTGAGCACGCTCTGCGCCGCCCGGAAAGGGGTTAAGAGGCAGGACGATCTGGCCGAATACAACGAAAAGGTGCTCGCGGCGCTGGATTCCGTGCTGTCCTGAGGAATTTTCCAGGAAAAAGTGCGAAAAAGACTTGCAATCCGAAAAAACTTATGGTAAACTACCATAGCTTGCGCAGGTGCGCAGCATAGAAAGGTGGTCCGCTGCCGCGGCAATGCCCTCCGGTATGAACATCTATAACGAAAGAGGATCATGATATGGATCTGGTCAAAGTTCTCAGCGAACGTTACATGAAGCCCGAACTGCCCGAAATGAACGTGGGCGACACTGTGCGTGTCCTTGTCCGCGTCAAGGAAGGCAACCGCGAGCGTACCCAGGCTTTCGAAGGCACCATCATTGCCAAGAAGCATGGCGGCATCA
>CAMKAP010000163.1 GCA_946410505.1 uncultured Clostridia bacterium | reverse complement strand
CAAAGCTGCGCGGCGAAAAGCTCTTTCGCTTTTCGCCATCCTATAATCATTATATTGAGAGAGAAAGAGGACATCCACCGTAGTTATTTCCCGCTGTGAAAGGGTATCGTCAGATCGGTGAAATCTGATGGAAAAGAGGGCTCCATGAAAACCGACGCGAGAGTGCGCTATACAAAAATGCGGATACGCGAGGCGTTTTTTCAATGCCTTAGAGAAAACCCGTCAGCCGGATCACGGCCAAAGAGCTCTGCGACACGGCGGAGATCAACCGGGCTACCTTCCTTTGCCAACGGGGCCGTCAAAAACGCGCCGCTTGCGCTGCACCGGCAGAGCGTCTGCGCAAGCCCTGTGTCCCTTGACGGTGGGGAGCGGGAGATTGAGCTCACACCGGACGGACTGATCCCGCCGGAATGAAAGTCCGCCAACCTGATGGAGAAGTACGTGCTCCCCACGCTCATAAAAGGCTCGTCTCACTTTGACGACGATGAGGTGATCGCCGTGACGTCCGGGAAAACCGAAACGGGCGAAACGGTCACGCTGCCTCTGCCCGCGGCCACAGAACCGCTGCGCGGGCACAAGCCGGAGGGCAACTGGACGCTCTGAGTCATCGGCCTGAGCCGCAACTGCGGCCCCCACCGGGAATACATCAACATGCTGGACCCGGCCTGCGTCCGCCCGCTGATCGACGCGGTGTATGAGCCCCACTGGCGGTCTCCGCCGCGGCCATCCAGCCGGGAAAGCCCGGGGACAGCATGTGCCAGATCTTCGGCAACTGCGGCCGCGCTTTCCATTACGCCGGTGGCAGGCGGAACGCGTCCGGTTTCAGCACACCTTGTCATTGTCCAGATTCAGTAACCGTCGCACAGCGGAAGCCCACCTTTCGGGCCATTTCACCCAGCCTCTCTTTCAACAAAGCAGCCAAATTTATACAGCAGAAAAGGGCGAGGGCAGCACAGCCCTCTCCCGCAGTTTGAACTAAACACGATTCAGGGGAATTTTGTAAAGTCGATGTTGTCTGGGACACATTTCGAGAAAACAGCCCGTCTCTCCGGGATGGAGAGACGGGCAAATTCGATTTATTTGCTTATTTTGCTTCCCAAAGGACAAGGTCGCCCAGGACGATGCGCTGAACGTCATCGATGTTAATTGCGCTGCCCCAGGCGCAGAAGAGATTTACGGTACCGTTTTCATAGGGAGTTGTCAGCGCGCCGCCGGTGGAGAAGGTGGAGCCGTCAGAAAAAACCAGCTTTGTTTCGATGCAGACTTTGTCCTCCAGCATGCTCCAGGGCTGATAGGCGTCCCAGTCTGCCTCCGGAGTGTGGAAGGCTTCCGCGCCCTCGTAGCTCACTTTCCAAACAGCGCTGAAGGGAGTCAGTTCCAGGCCCGCGATCTCGATTTCCTTGTCCAGTTCCGCGTCATGGTAGACAGCGTTCCCAAAGTCGAAAGTACGGCTCTGTTCCTCTGTCCGGGTAAAAGAGACCGGTCCAAAGGTCGTAATCTCTCCCTGTTCGTCGGACATATGAAGCAGAAGCGGCAGGCTGTCGCTGCCGAGAGTCTTTTTTGCCTGCTCCAGGAAGTTTACGTCAATATAGCACTGCAGCGTCATTGTCTGCGTGTCTTTGTCGTAGGCATACCGGAGGACAGCTTTACGAATTTCATCCTGCCCGCTCAAAGAAAGGTCCGCGGGTAGTTCCGGCGCAGCGAAACCTCCGATTTCCGTGCCGTCGATGCTCCAGGAGAAGCTTGTTTCTTCCGGAAAACCGCCCGCATCTTTCTCGGACACAGGAGAAAGATTCACATAGACACGCTGGGTATCTCCATCGTTTACGGAAGAGAGCAATACAAGCCCGCTTTCCTGATCGTCCGTAATGGCGTATTCCTGGTAACTGCTTACGTTGTTTTCTTCGATCTTCAGATCGTCTTTCAGTTCCTGCTGGCGGGCGGAGTGAATGCCCCACACCGCGTATGCCGTAACGCCCAGCGCCAGAAGCAGCGCGGCGGCCAGCATAAAAGTAATCATGCGTTTCCTGCCCATGTGTACGATCCTTTCCGGGGTAGCTTGTATGGCCCCGGGCTCAAAGGACGCTGTGTCGCTGATATGCCGATCCTCCAGCAAATTCAGCGCCTGTGAGATCAACTCCCGCCTCATACAAGCAATCCCTCCTTCTTCAAGTGTTTTTTGAGTTTTTCCTTGACGCGGGTAAGACGGACAGACACTGTTTTGTAACTCAGCCCGGAGAATTTTGAAATGTCGGTCAGAGAGTCGGAATACCAATATCGACGCATGAACAGGAACTTGTCCCGGTAATCGATGGTTTCCAGGAACCGGTTGATCGCTGCCGCGAGCTCTTTTGCCCCGTATGTGTCCTCCACATTCTCCCTGTCGGGGATGTACTCGGCAAGCTCGTCAAGAGCAGCATCGTATTGGCTGTCCCGTTTCTCTGCTGTGTTGGCATGGTATTTTTTCGTCGCAAGATTGCGCGCGATCCTGCAAACGAAGCTTCCGAGCGGCGACGGTCTCTCGGGCGGGATCGCATTCCATGTTCCCAGCCAGGTGTCGTTGACACACTCTTCCGCATCCTGCCTATTTCCGAGAATGTTGTATGCGATCCGACTGACCGCCCCGCCGTACTTTCCGGCAAGCTCTCTGATCGCCTGCTCTGAACGTTCAAAGAACAGGTCGATGATCTCCGTGTCTGTCATATTCTGTCACCTCTTTCCGCCTCATCTATACTCTACGGATTCGGAAGGGATTTCTACAGGAAGCGCAGAAATATTCGCACACGCAGGCAAAAAAGCAGAGCCCGCTTCCCCTGCGGAAGGGAAGCGGGCGCCTATCATCCGGGCGATATCCTCATCCTTGATGAAATCAAAGCCCGTTTCCAGATACCGCTTCCGGATCCGGTCGACCGTGTTTACGGACGGATTGGCTTCGACCTCGGCAAACAGCTTGTGGCCAAGTCCGGCCTTGTCCAGCTCCGGGATCTTCCGGATGCTGCCCCCGCCGGAGACCGGGATCGGCCGGCGCCAACACAGACACCGGGCGCCCACGATAAAATCAGCCTGGAAGCTGCGATAATATGCCTTTTTTACTGCGCCACTCGTTAAGTCCTCCTCTGTTCAAATCCGGTAAAAAAACGCCCCGCTGGCCCGCCGATGCCCGGCGCCTTCATGAGACCCGCTGCGCGGGTGCGGTCATTTCCGTTTTGCAGGATGATTTTCTCGGCGCTCATGCGCAGTGCAAAGCGTGCCCGCTTGTCTGCAGTGTAGCACCGTTTGCCCTGTGATTCAATCAACGGAGGCAATCCATTGTGCCAAACCGCCCGAATTTGCATATAAAATAAGCTTTTCAAGTTCTGGCTTTTGGTATATGATTGAAGAGAGGAGGAGCTGAACCTCTCCAGCAACGGCTGTCTGTTCTGCCCGATCCGCTGCTCCCGCCGGGTGCCGTCAGGGGGCAAGACCGTCAGGGGCCCGCAGCTGGAGCCCCTGGGTCTGCTGGGCGGCAACATCGAAAACGCCGATCTGGAAAAGATCTGCCGCTGGAACTATGAGCTGGGCGAGCTGGAGATGGATGCCATCTCCACTGCCGGGACCCCGGCCTGGGCCATGGAGTCCAACGAGAAGGGTCTGTGTGAAAACGGGCTTACGTTTGGAAAAACCGACAATCTGTCTCTGGTTTTTTGAAGACATCGCCCATCGGCGCGGCTCGGGGATGAACTCGCCGAGGGCAGCAGGCGCCTGCGTGAGAAATACGGCGGCAAGGATTTTGCGATCCAGTCCGAGGGCATGGAGTTGGCCGCCTATGAGCCGCGGCGCGCCGTCGGCCAGAGCTTGGGCTACGCGGTGGTCAACCGCGGCGGCTGCGAGTTGCCCGAGGAAAACGAGACCGTCTGTATCGGCTCCCACGCGCCCAGCTGCGGCGGTTTTCTCCGGGGACAGGGCTTTGCCGTCTGCCCCTAAGGCTTTCATCCGGTGCTGCAATTCTTTTTCAATCTTTATCATAAAGGAGGCACACCCATGATCCATCTTTCTTACGAGCAGGAAATCACTCTCATCAAGCGGCTGGTGATGGCGCAGGGCGTCTCGGAGGAAGACGCCGGCTCGCTGGCCGCCGTCGTCACCCATTCGGATTTCACCGGCACCTATTCCCACGGTCTGTCCCGCCTGTGCATTTATCTGCGCCAGTATATGGCCGGCGCCCTTGTTGCCAAGCCGGACTTTCGCTGCGTGAAGGATTCGGATGCTTCCCTCGCTTTCGACTGCGGCGGCGGCTCCGGCATCGTGGCGGTGAACCGCGTCTATGACGCTGTGCTCGAGCGCGCACGCAAATTCGGCGTGGCCGCGGGCGTGGGGCGCAACAGCGCAAACATCGGCTGCGGCGGCTATTACGGCCACCGCATGGCAGAGGACAACGTGATCGGTATCGTGGTGAGCAACACCTATCCCTGCATGGCGCCCTACGGCGGCGCGGACCGCTTGATCGGCACAAACCCCATCATCCTCGGCTGCCCCACCACGAATCCCGACCGGCCCATCGTCATCGACGTCTCCACCAGCGGCGTCGCCATCGGCAAGGTGCAGGCCTATCGCCGCGAGAACAAGGAGATGCCCGCGGGCTGGGCCAACGACTACGACGGCAACCCCACCACCGATCCGCATGTCGCTTACTGTGTCCGCCCGATGGGAGACCACAAGGGCTACGGTCTGGCTGTGTTCGTGGACATGTTCGGCGGCGTGCTGTCCGACGCGCTCACGAGCCCCGAGATCCCGTTTGTCGAGGATATGCGCCCCGAGGAGACCGGCTTTGCCGTGATTTTGCTTGACATCGCGCACTTCATCGACGTCGACCGCTTCAAGGAGCACGCCTCGCTGTATGCCTCGCTGATCAAGAACAGCCGCACCGCCACCGGCGTGAAGGAGAT
>CAMKAP010000162.1 GCA_946410505.1 uncultured Clostridia bacterium | reverse complement strand
CATGCGCGAGCAGGCGCAGATCGCCATTGACGCTGCCACGGTGATCGTGCTGGTGACCGATCTGCGCACCGGTGTGACCGCGGCGGACAAGGACGTGGCCAACATGCTGCTGCGCTCGAAAAAGCCCGTGGTACTGGCCGTCAACAAGGCCGACTCCACCGGCGCCACCGACGTGGGAGTATATGAGTTCTACTCCCTGGGCCTGGGCGACCCGATCCCTGTCTCCGCCGTGCACGGCCACGGCACCGGGGACCTGCTGGACGAGTGCCTGAAGTATTTCCCGGAGCAGGACGAGGAAGAAGAGGAGGCGGACCTCGTCAAGGTTGCCATCATCGGCAAGCCCAATGTGGGTAAATCCTCCCTCGTCAATCACATCCTGGGCCAGAAACGCGTCATCGTCTCCGACATGGCGGGCACCACCCGGGACGCGGTGGACAGCCGATTTGAAAACAAACTCGGCAAATACCTCTTCATCGACACCGCCGGCATCCGCCGCAAATCCAAGGTGGACGAGCGGGTGGAGAAGTTCTCGGTCATGCGGGCACAGCTCGCCATCGAGCGGGCGGACGTGTGCCTTATCCTGATCGATGCCCGCGACGGCGTCACCGATCAGGACACCAAGATCGCGGGGCTTGCCCATGAGGCGGGCAAGGCCAGCATCATCGTCGTGAACAAGTGGGATTTGGTGGAAAAAGAGACCGGCACCATGGAGAAGATGCGCAAGGACATCATGCGGGACTTAAGCTTCATGAGCTATGCCCCCGTCCTCTTCATCTCCGCCCTGACCGGTCAGCGCACGGACCGCATCTTTGAGCTGATCAACTTCGTCAACGACCAGACCAATATGCGCATCTCCACCGGCATGCTCAATAACGTCCTGGCCGACGCGCAGGCGCGTGTGCAGCCTCCCACGGACAAGGGCCGCCGCCTGAAGATCTACTATATGACCCAGACCGGCATCAAGCCGCCCAACTTCGTCATCTTCTGCAACAGCCGGGAGCTTTTCCACTTCTCCTATCAGCGTTATCTGGAAAACCAGATCCGCGCGGTCTTCGGCCTGGAGGGAACGCCCGTGCGCATCGTGATCCGCCAGAAGGGAGACAAAGAATGATCGTCTACTGGATCCTGCTGCTCCTGACTGCCTTTGTGGCCTATGTCAGCGGCAGCGTCAGCACTCTGCGGGTGGCCTCCCGCTTCGTGTTCCGGCGCAATCTGCGCCGCCTTGGCACCGGCAGCATCTTCATCTCCAACTTCCGCCGTCTCTTTGGCTGGTGGGGCGCGGTGAAGCTCCTGCTCACGGAGGTCTTTAAGGACCTGTTCCCCATCCTCTTCGGCGCGCTGCTGCTTGCCATCAGGGGGCATGCCCCGGTGGGCGCGGCCTTCGCGGCCTTCTGCATGCTGCTGGGCAGACTCTGGCCGGTGTTCAACGGTTTCAAGGGCAGCCATCACGGCTGTGTGGCTCTGGTGGTGGCCGCGTTGTGCGTAGACGTCTCCATGGGCGCTTCCGCCGCGGTGGTCATGCTGCTTGTGATTTGGTTCACCCGCTTTCTTTCTCTGGGCGCCGCGGCCGGCGCTGCCGTGATGATTGTCACCGCCCTGCTGGTGGTGGACGACCGGCTCCTGATGCTCCTGAGCATCTTCTGCGCGGCGATGGTGCTTCTGTACCATGTTCCCGCCCTGCTGCGCCTCAGCCAGGGGAAAGAACAGCGACTCAGCTTTGAAGAGGACATCACCTACAAGTTCGACGAGAAGTTCTGAGCATTGAAAAAACTCTCACCCCGGGCGCAGCGGAAGCACCGCTGCGCCCGGGACATTTCCAGCAGCTTCTATTTGACTTTTTTCGGGTGCAGGTATAAAGTAAACTCTTACAGAGGTGAGAGAAATTGCATTTTGCGGAGCTGTTTCTGATCGGCGTCGGCCTGAGCATGGACGCCTTCGCGGTCTCGATCTGCAAGGGACTGAGCGTGCGCGGCCTGAAGCCGAAGCACGCGCTGCTGGCCGGACTCTATTTCGGCGGCTTTCAGTTCTTGATGCCGGTGATCGGCTGGCTTATGGGCTATCGTTTTGAGGCGATGATCCAGAGTGTGGACCACTGGATCGCATTCGGCCTGCTGTCTCTGATCGGCGGGAACATGATCAAGGAGTCCTTCGGCAGTGAGGACGAGCTGAGCGACGATTTCGGCGTGAAAACCATGGCTCTGCTGGCTGTGGCCACCAGTATCGACGCGCTGGCTGTCGGCGTGACCTTCGCCTTCCTGGAGGTGAAGATCCTTCCGGCTGCAGGGCTCATCGGTGTGACGACCTTTCTGCTCTCTGCCGCCGGCATCTATATCGGCCATGTCTTCGGCATGCGCTATAAGGCCAGAGCGGAGCGCCTGGGCGGCGTCATTCTGATCCTGATGGGCCTGAAGATCCTGCTGGAGCATCTGGGATTCATCCATTTTTAAGGATATACATATGGTCAAGACAAAAGGAAAAAACTTTCTGGGCGTGGTGGTCACGCTGGGGCTGATGCTGGGTGTGCTGATCCAACTGACGCTCCTGGCCCGGGACCAGCGGCAGCGCATGCTCGCGGGAGAGCGGCTGGCACAGGCCATGACGGCTGCCGCAATCGAGACCCTGGATGCCCGGCACAGTCTGGAGCGGGAAACGGTCCTCGCGGCGCAGACCGCCCTGCTCGGGCAGCCGCAGGAGCGCGCCGAGGCCCTCTCCGGCGAGCAGCCGGAGCTGCTGCTGGTGGTGAACCCCTGGAATCCGCTGCCGGAGGACTATACGGTGGAGCTGGAGCAGGTGGGCCGCGAATTCGGCACCGATTACAAGGCGGATGTGCGCTGCGCTGCGAGCCTCATGCAGATGATCGCCGACTGCCGGGAGGCGGGGAACCATCCCTGGATCTGCTCGGCCTACCGGACCCAGTTCAGCCAGCAGGAGCTCTTTGACAACAAGGTGCTGCGCGTGATCCTGGAGGGCTACAGCAGGGAAGAGGCGCCGGCCATCGCGGCCACCACGGTGGCCTATCCCGGCACCAGCGAACATCAGCTGGGCCTTGCGGCGGACATCATCGACGAGTTCTATCCCATCCTGGACGAGGGGCAGGAGAGCACCTCCACCCAGAAGTGGCTGATGGAAAACTGCTGGCGATACGGCTTCATCCTCAGGTATCCCAATGGAACCACGGATATTACGGGCATCATCTACGAGCCCTGGCATTACCGCTATGTGGGCGAGCGCTACGCCAAGGAGATCACGGAACTGGGCGTCACGCTGGAGGAGTATGTGGATATGCGGCGCGGACGGTAAAATGTTCCAGCGCGGAGAATCCTTAAGCTTTCTTAAAATGGAACAAGCTGCCTGTTCTTTTCGTCAAAGATGTGTTAAGATAATGCTGTGCTGAAACAGTGAGAACCCGAGAGGAGGGGATCGTATGCCAAGCGGGCATCTTGCCGTGAAGCGGAGAAAAATCAAACCATGGATCCTGATCGTCCTCGGCGTGCTCGCGGTAGCACTGCTGATCCTGCTGGGCTTCCGGCTCAAGGGCTGGCGGCATCAGGGCCAGGATAGCCGTATGACCGTGCTGGTCAACCCCTGGAACGGGGTGGAAAACAGCGGTTTTACGCCGAGCCTTTCCGAGCAAGACGGCGTCCAGATCGACAAAAGCTTGAAGAAGCCTCTCAATGAGCTGCTGGCAGCGGCCCGTCAGGCGGGCTTTTCCCCGACGATCACCGCAGGCTACCGCACGCAGGAGGAGCAGCAGGAGCTGTTCGACGCCACGGTGCGGGAGCTGCTCGCGGGCGGTGAGCTGAGCGAAAACGAGGCCATGGAGATTGCTGCAATGCGCGTCGGCAGACCCGGCACCAGCGAGCATGAGCTGGGCCTTGCGGTGGACTTCGCGGAGGACGAGGCGCTGTTTGGCTGGCTGCGGGAGAATGCCTGGCACTATGGCTTCATCCTTCGCTATCCCAACGGCAGCGAGAGCCTGACCGGCAGGGACGCGGACCCCGGGCATTACCGCTATGTGGGCACCGCCGCGGCGGAACAGATTCACGCGATGAACGCCACGCTGGAGGAATACCTCTCTCTGTTCTACGGTGACAGCGCGCAGGTCATATTTGAATGAGAAACAGACTGCCGGGGCTGCGGATTTCCACAGCCCCGGCTTCGTTATGCATGGTTTCCCAGTGTCATCCTGAGCGCAGCGAAGGATCTCTCAAGAGCACGTCTGTCCGCTGACAGAGATTCTTCGTCGGCGTCCGCCTCCTCAGAATGACAACGCGGCGGGGGAACGCGCATGGATGCTCTTCTGGATGTCCAGTGGATCTGGCGCAGGTTAGTACAATCGGGCAACTGCCAGCCGCTTGCGATAAATGAAACAGATAATGAGGAATTGTTTAGAAGAGGTTTTTACAATCTTAATCGTCTTTGGTAAAATCCACAGATATTTTAGAAACACCATTTTCATCGACTGTCCAACGCCTTAATGTTCCGCGTTCTTTCGATGATACGCGTATCTCTAAGGGGAATCTTTTGAGGCTGGAGAAGACAGTCCCCAGCTTATTTGCCAAGTTGTTAATACTATCGGTAGTTTCATACTCGGAGCGTATTTCAATTTGAATTGTGTCATGCTTTATTTCTATCTCCGTAAGTTCTGCGTGATTTTTGTTACACACACTTTGGATTTTCTTGGTATAGTCAGCCACGATTTTTTGAGCTTCTTCGTCGCTTATTGTATTTGTGTAATCACTGTAATACTTTTTCTCGTTGTTTAGGTTGACTTTGATTTCGCGGATGTAGTCTCGATCGGCGTCCAGAATCCGTATGTCCAAAGGCACATGGTGAAGAGCATACGCATCGACAACTGAAATAATCGCATCTTCTATCTTTTCAACAGATGCGGCATCATGGCGATCGTAGATTACGCTGATGTTCAGCGTGTTGGCTGAATAGGA
>CAMKAP010000161.1 GCA_946410505.1 uncultured Clostridia bacterium | reverse complement strand
CCTGTTCTACGAGACGGAGAAGAGCTACGTGCTCGTGAGCCTTGGCTGGAATGATGTCGCTGTGATCGAGGAGACCGCCGAGAACATCGACTGGACGCGCTTTTCTTGAGAGGAGGGACAAACGATGAAACGGACGACAACGATACTTCTTATAGTTGCCATGGCGCTGGCTCTTCTGACCGGCTGCGGGAAGCCCACAGCTCAGCCTGCGGATGTGGTTGTTGATGCTTCTGCACCGGCTAATGATCAGCCTGCCGAACCGGAAACCGTACAAACGGCGGCTCACGACTGGTCCGAGTCCAATGCCGTGGACGACAGCTTCAGCTTCCAATTTGAATGGCAGGTCACCTGCAACTGCGACGGAGGCTACGAACACTTTATCCGCGAGGAGCTGCCAGCCTATGTGAATCGCTGGGTGGACGGCGGCGAGATCCTGGATTCCGAGTTCATGGGGATCGACTGCGTGACCTTTGGCTGGGTTTGTTTCAGCGGCACACCGAAACAGGAGCTTGGATGGAAAACAACGGAGTTTGAAGGAAAGCCCTGTATCTGCCGCGGCTTTTTCCTCCGCTGTGACGAGAACGACGGCAAGGCGCGGTATACAGTGAGCAAAAGCATCGCCCTAGAGCCGATCAAACGGCTGAAAGGGATGCAGTTCGTGGAGGAGACGGGCGAGTTGCTCATTCTGCCCAAACAACTCCCAGCGCTCTCCAGCGCGGAGCTCTACGTCCCCCAGCTCGGTCAGAGTTTTGTCCTCACGGACCCCGATGCCCTGCGAGGGCTGGAAAAAGCGTTCAGCAAGCCGGAATTTGAAAATATGGTCGCGCAGGAGCAGCCTGCAATGAATTGGATACAGAAGCAGGACGGCTTTCTTCCACTGTATCTCCACTACGCTGACGGAAGCAGCTCCCTGGCCTTTGCTCCGGGAGACGGATCCGACTGCTGCAGCGTCTGGGACAGCGATTTCAGTGTGTTTGGCCCGGTGAGCCTCTTTGAGCGCTTCGGCGTGCCGCTGCCGTCTCCGGGCTATACCCACAACGCGGATGGCACCACGACCATCGAAGAAGTGCTGGAGGGAACCGGGGGCACCCTCCAACTCAAGAATCGTCACCGGTTTGCTTACGTCTTTGACGCCGAGGGACATCTGATCCGTTACGATCACGATTTTCATCGAGAGGACAACGATTTCGACGAGAGTGAGACCAGAACCTACTACTATCGCCCGGATGGGAACCCGGACTATATTGAGATTCACGGAGAAAGCGCCCGGAACGGCGGATTTGACAAACGAGAAACCTATACCTACAACGAGCAAGGACTTCTCATTCGCTATGCCTCCAACGACCTGAACGATGGGACCCGGGGCATGTACTACGATTATCACTACGACGAACAGAACCGTCTGACTGCCATTATTTATCACTATCGTGACGGGCGAGAAGGTTTGCCCAGCGGGAACAGCTACTTCTGGTACGACGAGCAGGGTCTGCGCCATAGCTACGGCGTGGATCAGAACGGCAACCTCGTCGGCGGCCAGGAGAATGACGCGGGCGATCATCCCGTGAGAAGATAGAAAGGCAAACACAACGCACACAGCCCGCCGCTCTCTCGTAGAGCGGCGGGCTGTACGTATCTCTTTGCACAAATCACGATACAGTATTTTGGATGTTGTGACAGTTTTCCCGATGCATGATTGACTTTCCTTCAAATCCCGCATATAATCTATGCATCCGGTTGCATAGGAATGATTCTTAACTAAATTGGCATAGAAAGACGGTTGTATAACTTCAAATCCGATGATATCGGATATTTTTTGCAACAGTTTATGCAACCGGTTGCATGGAGGCTCTTATGTCTGTTACGATTCGAGATGTGGCGAAGGCTGCCGGTGTATCGCCCTCCACCGTTTCGAGGGTGCTGAATAACAAGGGGATCATTTCAGAGGAGACTTGCGAGAAGATCTATCAGGCCATGCGGGAGTTGAAATACGTGCCCAACGACATGGCGCGCAGCTTTGCCAACGGCAGTCCCCGGGCCATTGCTATTGCCATCAACGTGTCTGACGCGCAGGCCTTTGCCAACACCTTCTTTAACCGGATGGTGTTCGGCATTGAAACAGCGGCGCATCAGAGCGGCTATAACCTGATTATCACCAACGCGACGGCGGACCGGGAGGGGCTTGGCTCCATCGAACGGCTCATCATGGGCAAAAAAATAGATGGGATCCTGTTTCCAGCCTCCTTACTGCAGCGCTCGTTTCTCAAGGCACTGGAGGATAACAGTTTTCCCTGTGTGGTGCTTGGCCGCCCAGGCGCATCCGATTTAGAGGCAAGCTGGGTGGATATCGACAACGAGCAGGCGGGCCAGGCCGCTGTCAACCATCTGTACAGCAAGGGTTATCGCCGGATCGCCTTCCTCTCCAATGGGGAGAAGGAGTTGTTCAACCAGGACCGTATTGCCGGTTATCGCAAGGCAATTGAAAAGTGGCAGTTAGCTCTGGAAGAGAGTTGGATCTGTCACACGCGCTCCTCCCTGCAAGAGGGACGGGCAAGTGTTCGTCAGCTGTTGGAGGGCAACGAAAAGCCCGATGCCATCATCTGCAGCGACGAAAAGCTTGCTCTGGCCGCGATCCGCGAGGCGAAGGCCCTGGAATACGACGTTCCGAACGATTTCGGCGTGCTTTGCTTTGACGATACGCCGGTTACGGAACTGGCGGAGCCAGGCATCACCAGCGTTGATGTGGACACCTTTGAGCTGGGAAGACTGGCGGCGGAGAACTTGATTCGACAGATCGAACGTGCGGAAAAGAGCTCCTGGCGTGTGCAACTGACCACGCATATCATAGAACGCGATTCCACCGGGAGAAAGACACATGGAAAGGAGTAGATGCCTTTGAATGTTGCTGCGATTTCCCATAGACCGACGGAGGACTACATCCGCCCGGAGGGCAGGGACTCGCTGGCGATCGAGCTGACCGCGGCGCGCGGTGATTGTAAGACGGTTTCTTTGTGGTACTGGCCGAGGGGAGAGAACGACCCGAAGAAGAGGCAGAAAAGGGAGATGGCGCTCTCGCTGCGGGATGCCTACAAGGATTATTACCGCGTGAGAATTACCACGCCTGGGATCTCCGCCTACACGCGTTACTGCTTCTGCGTGGAGTTTGAGGGAGAAACGCTGTGGTACGGCGGCAAGAGCTTTCAGGCGCGGGAACCCGACATGCAGGAAAACTTCTTCGAGTTCCTGTGGCCGAACCCCTCCGACTGCGATCCGACGCCTGCCTGGGCAAAGGAGCAGATCTACTATCAAATTTTCCCCGAGCGCTTCTGTAATGGTGACGACAGGCTGACGCCAGCGAACGCCGTTCCCTGGGGCAGTGCCCCGACGCGGGAGAACTTTATGGGCGGTGATCTGCGCGGCGTTCTGAAGAAACTGGATCATATCCAGTCTCTCGGCGCGACCTGCCTGTATCTGACGCCGATCTTCAAGGCTCCGGCAAACCACAAGTATGACACCGCGGACTACTACGAGATCGACCCGTCCTTCGGCACAAAGGACGATCTCCGCGCGCTGGTGACGGAGGTTCATCGGCGAGGCATGCGCATCCTGCTTGACGGCGTGTTCAACCACTGCGGCTACTACTGGCCGTCCTTTCAGGATCTGCTGGCGGAGGGCGAAAGCTCAAGATACCGGGATTGGTTTTTCCCGCACAGCTTCCCGGTCACCACGGAGCCCTGCAACTATGACTGTGTCGGCCACTACAAGTGGATGCCGAAGCTCAATCTGGCCAATCCAGCCACTGAGGAATATTTCATCGAGGTCGGAAAATACTGGATCCGGAACTTTGACATCGACGGCTGGCGGCTGGATGTTGCCGACGAGATCCCCACTGCCTTTTGGACGGCCTTCTCCACGGCGATCCGAAGGCTCAAACCCGACGCCCTTCTGTTGGGCGAAACCTGGGGCGACGCCGGAAAGCTTCTGGCTCCGAACCGTCTGCACACGGCGATGAACTATCTGTTCCGGGATGCGGCGGTGGACTGGCTTGCCAGGGACGCGATCAAGCCCTCAGCGATGGATCATCGGCTAAACAACATGCTGGCTCTGTACCCCGAGGCGGTTTCCCAGCGGCTCTACAACCTGCTTGACAGCCACGACACAGCGCGTTTTCGGTATCTCTGCGCGGACAAAAACCGCCACAAGCTGGCGGTCGCCCTGCAAATGACTTTTCCCGGCTGCCCTGCGGTTTTCTACGGAGACGAGGTCGGCTTGTCGGGAGACAACGATCCCGGCTGCCGCATGGCGATGGAGTGGGACGAACGGAAACAGGATCGGGAGCTGCTCCGGTGGTACAGTGAGCTGATCCGACTGCGCAAAGAGTCCCCATCACTGCGAAGCGGCTGGCTCAAAACAGCCTTTACCGACGACGAGGCCAATGTGTTTGCATTCTACCGCTTCTGCGATAGCGAAACAAGCCTTGTGATCCTCAACGCCGGACCGGAGACCTATCAAGCGAGCCTCAAAGAAAAGGGATGGCAAAAGGTGTTCCCCCTGCCATCCACAGACAATCCCACAGTCGTTTCACCGGAGCAGGCGATAGCGGTACCTGCCTGCTGCGTTGAAATAGTTCAAAAGAAAGTGAAGGTGCAAAAATGAAAAAGCTATCCCTCAAAAAAATGCTGGCGCTTTTCCTTCTTGCTGCAATGGTGTTAGGGGCACTCACTGCATGCTCAAATGAAAAAGCGCCAGACACCAGTCCATCCCAGCAGACCCAGCCCGCCGAAGCGGGAAAGACTGAAGCGACATCGCCCGAAGAACCCATCACGATTAACTTCTGGCATCACTACAGCGCACAGTCTGCGGAGAATGAAACTCTGATGAATGTCCTCATTCCCAAGTTTGAGGAAGAGAACCCCGGCTATAAGGTCAACGCGGTCTCTCATGAGTGGAGCGACCTGCATGACAAGATCCTGATCAGCGCCCAGTCCAATACACTGCCCGACGT
>CAMKAP010000160.1 GCA_946410505.1 uncultured Clostridia bacterium | reverse complement strand
CGAAGAGGAAGGCGACCTTGATGATGGCGCTCATGCCGGAGCCGTCCATGTTCATGGTGGCGCCCATGGGCAGCACGATGTCGGTCACGTCCTTGGAGATGCCGGTGTCCTCGGAGACTTCCATGTTGGTGGGGATGGTGGCCACGCTGGAGCAGGTGCCGAAGGCGACTGCCGCGGGGCGGAACAGGTGCTGGAACATGACCTTGACGGCGCCCTTGCCGCCGCCGAAGCGGGCGTAGAGCGGGAAGATCAGGAACATGTAGGCAAAGGCCACGATGTAGTAGAGGATGATGGCGCGGGCGTAGCTGGAGACGAAGTCGGCGCCGTGGGCCGCGACCAGAGCGGCGAAGAAGCCGAAGAAGCCGATGGGGGCGTAGAAGCTGATGAGCTTGATGACCTTCATCAGCACCTGGGTGATCTCGTCGAGGAGCTTGGCGACCCTGGTCTCAGGCCCGCCGCACATCTGCACGCCGAAGCCGAAGAAGATGCCCGCGATGATGAGCTGCAGGATGGAGCGGCGGCTCCACAGCTCGGGGAAGTCGGGCTTGGTGAAGAAGCCGACGATCATGGCGCCCGCGCTCATGGGCTCGGAGGCGCCCGGCTCAAAGGCGGGCTCGCCGGTGTAGACGGGGATGAAGCGCACAAGGACATACATGATGACGGAGGCGATGACGGTGGTGCACATAAAGGTCAGCACCGTGGTGCCCATCAGCTTGCCCGCGCGCTTGGCGCTCTTCATGTTGGCGATGGAGGAGGAGATGGAGAAGAACACCATCGGGACCACCACGCAGAACATCATATTGATAAACAGGGTGCCGAGGGGCTCCAGCGCGCCGGCGCCGGGCCAGGCAAAGCCCACAACGATGCCCAGGACGATGCCCAGGATCATGGTGAAGAAGAACCAGTTGTTCTTCAGAAAACTGCCGCTCTTGTTGTTAGCCATAATGATACCGCTCCTTTCCAGAGATCATCCCCATTATATTTGCAAGCTTCTGCCATGTAAATTGCATCTGATGCTTGAAACATTGCAAAAAGTGCTGTATACTGCATGAATGAATTAAAATCAAAGCGCAGAAGGAGGTGCCGCACATGAAGCATGACCAGAGCTTTTCCCGCGAGGGCTATCTGGAAGAGAATTACCATTACTTCCATCTGCGGGACACCGCCGGACAGGAGCGGGATTTCCACTTCCACGACTTCGACAAGATCGTGCTGCTGCTCTCGGGCCGTGTGGACTACGCGGTGGAGAGCGTCTCCTATGCGCTGCGGCCCTGGGACATCCTGCTGGTGAAACATCACGCCATCCACAAGGCCATCATCGACAAGTCAGAGCCCTACGAGCGCATTATATTATACCTGGACGGAAAATATTTCGACCGGCTGCTGCCGGAGGCGCGGCTGATGGACTGTTTCGACGAGGCCGACCGCAGCGGCGAATACCGCCTGGTGCCGGACGAAGAGCAGCGCCGGGCGCTGGAGCAGACCTTCCGGGCCTATGAGGCGGCGGCCCGGGACTCCGCCTTCGGCGCCCAGACCCTCTGCGACACCTATATTCTGCAGCTCCTGGTGCTGATCGGGCGGATGAACGCCGCGCCCCGGCGGGAGGATCAGCGCTATGACCCCAAGATCCGCCAGACCCTGTCCTACATCAACGAAAACCTGGGGCGGGAGCTCTCGGTGGACGCGCTGGCCGAGCGGGTGTACCTGAGCCGCTACCACTTCATGCGGCTCTTCAAGGCCGAGACCGGCAACACCGTCCACGCCTACGTGCGGCAGAAGCGGCTGCTGTACGCGGCGCGGCTCATCCGCGAGGGGACGCCTGCCAACGCGGCGGCGGAGGCGGCGGGCTTTGCCGACTATTCCGCCTTTCACCGGGCCTTCCGCGCCAGCTTCGGCATCAGCCCGGGGCAACTCAAGAAATAAAAAAACACTCAGCTTATCAGGAGATTGTTATGAATACAGAGCGCATTTTACAAGCCATCATTGCCGCCGAAAAAGAGGCCGCGGCCCTGATCCTCCACGCCCACGGCATCCTGGCCGAGTGCAAGACCGGCCACCGGGACGTGGTCACCGAATACGACCGCCGGGTACAGAATCTGCTGACGGAGCGGCTCTCCGCCGCCGTCCCGGGCGCCCGCTTTTTCTGCGAGGAGAACGACCGGCACGACGATCTGCACGCCGAGCACCTGTTCATCATCGACCCCATTGACGGCACGATGAACTTTGTCCGGCGTCTGAACCACAGCTGCATCTCCGTGGCCTATATGAGCCGGGGCGCGCTCCTGGCCGGGGCCGTCTACAACCCCTATGTGGACGAGATGTTCACCGCCCTGCGGGGCGGCGGCGCGTATCTGAACGGGCGGAGCATTCACGTGGACGAGGCGCCCCTTTCCGAAACGCTGGTGGTCTGCGGCACCGCGCCCTATAACAGCGACACCGTATTGCAGACCTTCGATCTCATGGAAAAGGCCTACCGCGCAAGCCTCGACATCCGCCGGCAGGGCTCGGCGGCGCTGGACCTCTGCAGCGTGGCGGCGGGCCGGGCCGGGGTCTATTTTGAGATGGCCCTCTCCCTCTGGGACTACGCGGCGGGCGCCCTCCTCGTGGAGGAGGCCGGCGGCGTCTGCACCGATCTTGCCGGCGCTGCCCTGCCCTTCGACGCCTCCCGCCCCTCGATCCTCGCCGGCGGAAAAGCCGCCTGGGCAGAGCTGCGGAGGCTGGCGGCAGACAATTCTTAAGAATCCCAAAAAGGCCTTGACAAAACAGGTCGAACGCGTTAGACTCATTGTAGTCTAACGCGTTCGACCTGTTTGATTCTGTCATCCTGAGCGTATGCGAAACGCTCCTCAGAATGACGCACTGCGAGAAGGAGGGATGCCCTATGTCCGCACCCAGGATATTTGAAAGCGAATACCGCTTCTGCCAGATCCTCTGGGAAACCGAGCCCGTGAAGAGCACAGAGCTTGTAAAACTCTGCAAAGAGAGGCTGGGCTGGAGCAAGGCCACCACCTACACCGTCATCAAGCGGCTCAGTGAACGCGGCGTGGTGAAAAGCGAAAACGCCGTGGTCACAAGCCTCATCTCCCGCGAGGAGGCGGAAAACGCCCGCATCGACGCGCTGGTGGAGGACACCTTTGGCGGCTCGCTGCCCGCCTTTGTGGCCGCCTTCAGCCGCCGCAAAAAGCTCGGCGCCGCGGAGCTTGATGCCCTGCGGAAGCTGATCGAGGAGGCGGAGGACTGAGATGGACGCGCTCTTTCTGGAGCTTATAAACCGGAGCCTCGCCGCCTCCTGGCTGATTCTCGCGGTGCTGATCCTGCGGCCGCTCACCAAAAAGGCGCCGAAGAATCTGCGCTGCCTGCTATGGGGCCTGGCGGCCCTGCGCCTGCTGCTGCCCGCGCGGCTGAAAAGCCCCTGGAGCCTGCTCCCCTCCGCCGCGCCGATCACGCTTGCGCCGGGGGCGGCGCCGACGGTGCAGAGCGGTTTTGCCGCGGTGGACGCCGCGGTGAATCCCGCGCTCGCCTCCAGTCTCGCGCCGACGCCCGCGGCCAGCGCCGACCCCGCGCAGATCTGGCTGCACATCGGCGCCCTCGCCTGGATCGCGGGGCTCGTCCTGCTGCTAAGCTACGCGCTCATAAGCGATCTCCTTCTGCGCCGGCGCCTTTCGGACGCGGTGTTGTTTCACGACAATATCTATCTCACGGATCGGATCGACTCCCCCTTTGTGCTGGGCGTCTGCTTCCCGCGCATCTATCTGCCCTTCGGCCTGACGGAGGAGGACATGGCACTGGTGCTGGCCCACGAGCAGGGGCATATCACCCGGCACGACCACTGGTGGAAGCCCCTGGGCTTTGCCCTGCTGGGCGTCAACTGGTTCAACCCGCTTTCGTGGCTTGCATATGTGCTCTTCTGCAAAGACATCGAGCTTGCCTGTGATGAGCATGTGCTCAGTCTGCTGGGTCCAAACGCCAGAAAGTCCTATTCCCGCGCCCTGCTGGAGCAGAGCGCTCCCCATCGGCGTATCGCCGCCTGCCCGCTGGCCTTCGGAGAATCCGACGCGAAGAGCCGCATTCAAAACGTCCTGCGCTGGAAAAGGCCCACGGCCCGGGCGATCCTCGCGGGCGTGCTCCTGTGCGCGGTGCTGGCCGTCTGCTTTCTGACGGACCCGGCGGATACGGCGGAGGCCGCCGCGGCGCCCGCGCCAAGTCCCCTTGCGGCGGAGCCCAGCCCCGTTCATACCCCGAACGAGAACACCCGCATGGTGACGGAGCTCGTGGTGGGGCGGGCATACCCGGTGGCCGATCTCTTCGGCCAGCCGGATGAGAAATACAGCGGTATCAGAGTAACGCATGACTCCGATTTTAAGCTTTTCTTCTATACCGATGAGGAAGGCCGCCTGATGCTGCGGGCCCAGCAGCCCTCGGACGAGCCCTTTGAGCTGATCGGCGAGTATTATCTGGACAGCGACACAACGGTCACACAGATCCCGATGCTGTTTCAGACGGTCCGCGGCACGATGCTTACGGAAAACGGCAGTGGCCCGGACGGGGATGCTCTGGAGCGAACACTGGACATCCGCTACTATGAGTTCAGCCTGGACGAGTTCACGCTCCACGTGGGTGAAGAGCCGGTGGAGCTCTACGCCTACAACCGCGAGGGAGAGCGGGTCATGGCCTCCTGGATGGCCAGCAGCGACGCGGTGGCGCTTACGGGCGGCAGCGCCGAGGACGGCGGCATCACTGTGGTGCCGAGAGCCCCGATGCCCGGCGGCGTGATCGTGACCGCCATGACGGAGGACGGTCTCGGCGGCAGCGTGAAGATCTATCTCCCGCCCTCCGAAGACGGCGGCGCGGCGGCCGCATCGGGTGCGAATCCCACGCCTCCGTCCGCCGCAACCGGCGGTCTGGAGGTCCGCTATTACGAGAGACAGCTGGACGAGTTCACCCTGCGTCTGGATGACGAGCCGGTGGAGCTCTACGCGGTGGATCTCTATACCGGAGAGAGA
>CAMKAP010000159.1 GCA_946410505.1 uncultured Clostridia bacterium | reverse complement strand
AGCAAAGCTGCGCGGCGAAAAGCTCTTTCGCTTTTCGCCATCCTATAATCATTATTATGAGGTTCTTGTGTAAGATCAAAAACAGCGCTGCGGCCGTGGAGGCTGCAGCGCTGTTTTGCTTTCAATGGAAGAAGCTGGCACAGGGAAGGGCTCTTGTGCTATAATCAGAACGACCAGCAAAGCACACAGGGAGGCCCGGTATGTACGATTATATTCGCTATGAATCCCCGCTGGGGATGCTGACGGTCGCCGCCGAGGACGGCGCGGTGACCGCCCTTGTGATCGAGGGGCAGAAACATGCCGCGCAGCATCTGCACGGCGAGGGGCGGGAGCGGGAGACACCGGTACTCCGGGTGGCGCGGCGCTGGCTGGACGCCTATTTCGCCGGAGAGCGGCCGAACGCCGCCGCGCTTGCCTTGTCGCCCCGGGGCACGGCCTTCCAGCGCTCGGTCTGGCGGGCGCTGTTGGAGATCCCCTACGGAGAGACCGAGAGCTACGGAAGCCTGGCCGCCCGCCTCGGCACTTCGGCGCGGGCGGTCGGCAGCGCGGTGGGCCGCAATCCCGTTTCCCTGCTCATCCCCTGCCACCGTGTAATCGGCGCGGACGGAAGCCTGACCGGCTATGCCGGCGGCATCGAAAACAAGCGTTACCTTCTGACCCTGGAGGCGGCGCGATGAAAAAGCGGCTGGCGGATGGACCGTATCGGCGCGCCCCATCCGCCGCCTTGCGCTTTCTCCGTCTGTGTGCCGGCGCGGCTTATTTTCTGTATTCCATGTAGTGCCGGGCGGTCTCCGTAAAGCCCTGCTCACGGAGGAGAGCATCCACGCAGCGGCGCACATCGTCGGTTCTGATGATCTCGCTGCCCGCGGTCAGGCGGAGAAAAACCTGGTCGGCGATGGCGGCGGCCTGCTTCCTGTCCATCAGCGTCTCCGCTGTCTCGGCGTTGGCGCGCAGGATGCTGGCGATGAGCTTCTCGTCGTCGTAGAGTGTGATGATTCCGTTTCTCTTTGTGATTTTCATATCCTGTCCTCCTTTATTTGGTTTTTGTTCCGGTCGATCCGTGACGATCATTATCATAATTATAGCACAGCTTTCCGGATTCGCCAGCCCCGCCGCGCGGAAAAAGCCGGAAAAACAGACGGGCTTCCGGCCCGCGTGTGTCCGCCGTCGTATCAAAGAATGGGGGAAGTCCATATCCTGAGGATTATACTTGCTTTTGCAGGGGCTTCTATAGTATATTTAAAATAATATGAAAACACGGCCCGAGCGCTTGACCGCGCGCGGGCGGACAGGAGAACGAGCATGAAGCAGAGCATTGACGCCGAAAACCTGGAGCGGCAGCTTGCGCAGGACAGCGCCCTGAGGGAGAAGCTGGAGGCCTCTCTGGCGCGGCTTGCCGCCAAGCCCGGCACGCAGATCAACGAGGAGCTGATGCTGCGCGCCATGGAAGAGGCCGGAGTCCGCACAGGGAACACGGAGCGGAAGCCCGCCGGGAAAACCGCCCTGGCGGATGACGAGCTGGAAAACGTGGCAGGAGGCCGCATCCTCTTCAACCAGAACGGGGTCAACCGCAATTCCTGGTTCGTGTCGATCCTGTCCATGCTGATGGCACAGGACGCCGCCCGACCGGCGAAGGCCAACGAGCTGAGCCCGCTACAGCGGGAGATCAGCATAGACGGCAAGCGCTATCGGGTCCTCCGCACGGCGGATGGCGGCGGCTATCAATATACGCTGGAGGAACTAAAATGAACGACTGGACAAATATCCTGATGAACAACGCCGAGAGCATCATAAACGCCGGCAGCGTGAGTGAGCTGACCGAGCTGCTGGTGAATATGGGCGTGGAGCTCAACGAGGAGGAAAACCGCATCCTGAACGGCAAGGGACTCGTCGCGCTGGAGGATGAGAAGCTGGACCAGATCGCGGGCGGCGCGATCAATCTGGAAAAGGCCAGCGTCGGCCTGCGTTTCCTGCTGGAGCTGGCGGGCCGCGACGAAAATAACAGCGAGCTTTACAAGAGACTTCTCCAGCTGGGGCAGTCTTACGCCCCGGAGATCGGCCGGTGCATTTCGCAGAAGCTCGGACGGTGAGGACCCAGGCGCCCGGACGCCCGAATATGACAGAAGGGCAGGATAAACCATGCCTGAAAAAACCATAAGAGAGATGACGACCACGGAGCGGAGGCACTATTCGCTGTCCGCCCGCGTGTTCCGCTCTACCCTGATGGGATCGGTGGTCCTGGGCCTGGTCGCTCTGGCCATCGGCCTGGGCCTCTATACGAGCGCGCTCATTGAGAGGGATACCTCCACGGCCTTTCTCCAGTCAAGGGCGGCCGCTTCGGTGCTGCAGCGCGTCGTGCAGGTGGACCGCCTTGCTTCGTATGTTATGGATATCTACAACGGCATGAGTGAGGAAGAGCGCGCCGCGTCGGACTCCGGCGAGTACTGTGCCCGCTTCAGCGCTCTGCAGGAGGACCCGGATTACCTTGCCGCCCGGAGCATTCTCGGCGATTTCCGCGACGCCAGCGAGATGAGCGACATTTACCTGGCCATGTACACCCGGGACCCCTCCCGTCTTGTCTACATCGCCGACCCGGACCCGGATCCGCAGACCATGTTTGCCCCGGGCCAATGGGAGGAAGTGAAGAGCGCTGAGAGCGAGCGCTTCCTGGACGAGAAACGGGATGAAGACGCGAGACTGGCGGACGTGGGCTTTACCCGGAAATACGGCTGGATCTGCACGGCGGGCGTCCCGATCCGAAACGAGCGGGACGAGGTCGTGGCCTTTGTGCTGGCGGACATCACCATGACGGAAGTGGCCGCGGGTATGCGCGCCTTCCTGCTTCAGTATATCCTTGCGATGCTGATCGCGGTGAACGCCGTGGGCCTGCTGATGACCCTGCGCATGCGCAAAACCCTGGTGGAGCCCATCAACGACATCGCAGAGACCGCGCAGCTTTATGTGCAGGACAAGAAGAGCGGCGCCAAGATGACGGACCACTTCTCCATGCTCAACATCCGCACCGGCGATGAGATCGAGAACCTGAGCCTGGTGATGGCAGACATGGAGCGGGACCTCGCCGAGTATGAGGAGAATCTGACCCGGGCCGTTACCGACAGGGAGCGCATCCACACCGAGCTGAACCTGGCCCGCCGGATCCAGGCGGCCATGGTCCCGGCCAAGTTCCCGGCCTTCCCCGAGCGGACGGACTTTGACGTCTACGCCAGCATGATCCCCGCCAAGGAGGTCGGCGGCGATTTCTATGATTTCTTCCTGCTGGATGAGGAGCATCTGGCCCTCGTGATCGCGGATGTGTCCGGCAAGGGCATCCCCGGCGCGCTGTTCATGGCCATCACCAAGGCGATCCTGAAAAACCACGCCATGGCCGGGCTCGGCCCCAAGGCGGCGCTGGAAAAGCTTAACGGACAGATCTGCGCCAACAACCCGGAGGAAATGTTCATCACCATCTGGTTCGGCGTGCTCGACCTTCGCACCGGGCGCATGACCGCGGCCAACGCCGGGCATGAATACCCCGTGCTGCGGCAGCCGGGCGGCGCCTTTGAAGTAGTGAAGGATAAGCACGGCTTTGTGGTCGGCGGCATGGAGGGCGTGCAATACACGGAGTATGAGCTGCGGCTGCAGCCGGGCGCCAAGCTCTTTGTCTATACCGACGGTGTGCCCGAGGCCACCGACGAGCATCAGGAGATGTTCGGTCTGGACCGGACGCTGGCGGCGTTGAACGCCGCGGCGGAGCGTAGCCCCCAGGAGATCCTGGAGCGGGTGCACGGCGCGGTGGATGCCTTTGTGGGCTCAGCCTCACCCTTTGACGATCTGACCATGCTGTGTCTGGAATACCGCGGGCCGCAGGCCTGATCGAAAAGAGAACAAAAACGCCGGGGCCTCTTATTGAGGGCCCGGCGAAATAAAGTCAGGGGATCGCATGAAACTGGATACACGTGATAAAAAACCGAAAATCTACAGCCTGGCCGTGCTGAGCGCCTGCGCCGTGCTGGCGCTGGCTGTGCTGACCCTGAGCGGGGGCGAGAAGCTGCTGGCCTGGGGGAACACGGTCCTGGCCCTCTATTTCGGGGCGGCGGTCTTCGTGCTCATCGACGCCTTCCGCAAACAGATCCAGTATAACCTCTATTCCTACAATACCATCCTGTACGCGGGATTTGCGCTCTTTGCGCTCTTTCTCTTCCTCACCCATGTTTACGCGGCGATACAGGGCTTCCTCTATCCGGCGGAGTATCGGGCGCTGCAGATGCTCTTTACCCTGCTCAATTCGGCCAAGAACTACATGTTTTTGACCTCCCCCTTTCTCGTGCTGTTTTCACTGGCGCTCTTTGTTTCAAATCTTGCGCTGATCCGGCACGAGGGGCGGCGCTTTGTGAACATCCTGGGCATCCTCCTGGCTCTGGCGCTGATCCTTGGGGAGCTTTTGATTGCGGCGCTGGACGTATACAGCGCTTTTTCCGAGCGGGCGGTGCTGGCCAGGAACCTGACGGTGAACCTGATGGCGGCCTTTTACCTGTACTTTGAGTGCATGATCGTGGGCGCGATCACGGCGGACCTGCTGGCGGCGCGCTATGTGCCGGAGAAGGACAAGGACTTTCTGATCGTGCTGGGCTGCGGACTCAAAAAGGACGGCACGCCCACCCCGCTTCTGAAGGGGCGGCTGGATCTGGCCCTGGCCTTTGACCGGGAGCAGACGGAACAGACCGGCCGGCAGGCCATGTTTGTGGTCTCCGGCGGGCAGGGACCGGACGAGGTGCGCTCGGAGGCGGCCTCCATGCGGGACTATCTGCTGAGCCAGGGCGTTTCCAAAAGTAGAATCCTGGTGGAGGAGCAGTCCACCGACACGGCGGAGAACATGCGCTTTTCCAAGGAGAAGATCGACGCGGTCCGGCCCGGAGGAAAGGTTGCCTTCTTTACCACCAATTACCATGTGTTCCGCTCCGGTCTCAAGGCGCGGCGGGTCAAGCTGCGCGCGGTGGGCATGGGCGCGCCCACAAAATGGTATTTCTGGCCCAACGCCGCCGTGCGGGAATTTGTGGGTCTGCTCACGGAGCACCGCCTGAAGCAGGGCCTGGTGCTGGCATTGCTGACAGCCGTGTACGCC
>CAMKAP010000158.1 GCA_946410505.1 uncultured Clostridia bacterium | reverse complement strand
CACCGATCTGGAGGGGGCCATGCCGGAGCTGGACATTCTGTATATGACCCGCGTGCAGCGGGAGCGCTTCTTCAACGAGGAGGATTACCTCCGTCTGAAGGACAGCTACATTCTCACGCCGGACAAGCTCCAGAATGCGAAGGCGGATCTCTCGATCCTGCATCCGCTGCCGCGCGTCAACGAGATCAGCGTCGCCATTGACGACGATCCCCGCGCCTGCTACTTTAAGCAGGTGCTCTACGGAAAGTACATGCGCATGGCGCTGATTCTGAAACTCTTGAAGGAGGCGGGGACACTGTGAATATCGACGCCATCCAGAACGGCATCGTGATCGACCACATCACCGCCGGCTGCGGCATGCGCCTCTACGAGCTTCTTGGGCTGGAAAAGCTCGACTGCTCGGTGGCGATTATCAAAAACGTCCACAGCAAAAAAATGGGGAAAAAGGACATCATAAAGATCGACGCCGACATTCCCGTGAATCTGGACGTGATCGGCTACGTGGACCCCGGCGTCAGCGTCAATTTTATCCGAGGCGGAAAGCTTGCGGAGAAACGGCGCATCGAAATGCCGGAACTGCTCACAAACGTTATCTTCTGTAAAAATCCCCGCTGCATCAGCTCCTGCGAGCAGGAACTCAAGCACGTATTCAAGCTGACAGATCGCAAGAACAAAGTCTATCGCTGCCTCTACTGCGAGACAAAAGCAAACTGAAAAATCCGCCGCCCTGCGGTCGCCTTCCCTTCTGAGGGAAGGATATCAAGAAAGGAGAATGATCATGGCCAAGATCATCAACGAACCCTGCCATACCTTTAATGAGTACCTTCTCATTCCCGGCTACACCCCCATCACCTGCCGCTCCGAGAAGGTGTCCCTTAAGACCCCGCTCGTCAAATACCGCAAGGGCGAAGAGCCCGCCATCACCATGAATATCCCCATGATCTCCGCGATCATGCAGTCCGTTTCCGGCGACCGGCTCGCCGTGGCGCTGGCCAAGGAGGGCGGCGTCAGCTTCATTTACGGCTCTCAGTCCATCGAGAATGAAGCCGCCATGGTCAAGCGCGCAAAGAGCTACAAGGCGGGCTTTGTCCGCTCCGACTCTAACATCAGCCCCGAGCAGACCCTGCGCGACGTGCTGCGTCTCAAAGAGGAGACCGGGCACTCCACCATCGCCGTCACCGAGGACGGCACGGCCGACGGCAAGCTGGTGGGCGTCGTCACCAGCCGCGACTACCGCGTCTCCCGTATGGAGCTCGATACAAAGGTATCCGAATTCATGACTCCCTTCGAAAAGCTGATCTGGGCCAAGGAGGGCACCACGCTCAAGGAGGCCAACGACATCATCTGGGAGCACAAGCTCAACTCTCTTCCCATCATCGACGACGCGGGCAGACTCTGCTACTTTGTCTTCCGCAAGGACTACGAGAGCCACAAAGCCAATCCCAATGAGCTGCTGGACGCCCACAAGCGCTATGTGGTCGGCGCCGGCATCAACACCCGCGACTATGAAAAGCGTGTTCCCGCCCTGCTGGAAGCCGGTGCGGACGTGCTGTGCATCGACTCCTCCGAGGGTCACACCGACTGGCAGCGCTTCACTCTGGCCTGGATCCGTGAAAAATACGGCGAGAGTGTCAAGGTGGGTGCCGGCAATGTGGTGGATGCGGCGGGCTTCCGCTTCCTGGCTGAGTGCGGTGCGGACTTTGTGAAGGTCGGCATCGGCGGCGGCTCCATCTGCATCACCCGCGAGACCAAGGGCATCGGCCGCGGCCAGGCCACCGCTGTCATCGACGTATGCGCCGAGCGTGACCGCTACTATGAGGAGACCGGCATCTACATCCCTGTCTGCTCCGACGGCGGCATCGTCTATGACCACCACATCACGCTGGCCCTGGCCATGGGCGCGGACTTTGTGATGCTGGGCCGCTATTTTGCCCGTTTTGACGAGAGCCCCACCAACAAAGTCAATATCGGCGGCACCTATTACAAGGAGTACTGGGGTGAGGGCTCTGCCCGCGCCCGCAACTGGCAGCGCTACGACATGGGCGGCGACAAGAAGCTCAGCTTTGAAGAGGGCGTAGACTCCTATGTGCCTTACGCCGGGTCCCTGAAGGACAATGTGGCCCTGACGCTCAGCAAGGTGCGCCACGCCATGTGCAACTGCGGCGCCATGTCGATCCCCGAGCTGCAGGAGAAAGCGGTTCTGACCCTCGTGTCTCCCACCTCTATCGTGGAGGGCGGCGCCCACGACGTCATTCAAAAGGACACTTCGCCCACAATCAAGTGACAGAAAGCCCGAAATTTTGGGCTGATTGTGAATTGACGCACAGCGCGCCCCTGTGTTAAAATCCCGGCATCCTGAGAGCTTCCCCGCAACTGACGGATATTCGTGGAGCACCACGGAGGAACGGGGATGCTGAAAATTGCCGACCGTCTGGGCGCACAAAGACCTTTGTCTTGGTGCGCCCAGTTTCATTTTTGGAGGAAAAAGCGTGAAAAAAGTCGGAATCATCATGGGCAGTGACAGCGACCTGCCCGTAATCCAGAAAGCCACCAACATTCTGAAGGAGCTTGATGTACCCTTTGAGGTGCATGTCTACTCCGCCCACCGCACGCCGGTACAGGCCCACGATTTTGCCGCGAACGCCCGGGAAGAGGGCTTCGGCGTTCTGATCTGTGCCGCCGGTATGGCCGCGCACCTGGCAGGCGCCGTCGCAGCAAATACTACGCTGCCCGTGATCGGGATTCCCTGCAAGGGTCCGGCGCTGGAGGGTCTGGATGCCCTTCTTTCCACCGTGCAGATGCCCTCCGGTATCCCCGTGGCCACCGTCGGCATCAACGGCGGTGCCAACGCCGCACTGCTGGCCGCCCAGATCCTCGCTGTGGAGGATGAGGAGCTTGCCTCCCGTCTCTCAGCAAAGCGCGCCGCCGATACCGAGGCTGTCCTCGCCAAGGACGCCGGGATCGCCGAGCGTCTGTAATATTCTTCCCATCGTTTTCAAAAATCTATTATAAAGGAGCAACTACCATGGAAAAGAATCTCGTTTACACCGGAAAAACCAAGAACGTTTACGCCCTCGACAACGGCAACTACCTGCTCAAGTTCAAGGACGACTGCACTGGCAAGGACGGCGTTTTTGATCCCGGCGAGAACTCCGTTGGCCTGACCATTGACGGCGTGGGCGACGTGAACCTGCGCATGTCCATCTATTTCTTTGAGAAGATCAATGCCGCCGGCATCCGCACTCACTATGTCTCCGCCGATCTGAAGGAGACCACCATGGAAGTGCTCCCCGCCAAGGTCTTCGGCAAGGGCCTGGAAGTCATTTGCCGCCACAAGGCCGTCGGCTCCTTCCTGCGCCGCTACAGCGACTACATTGAGGAGGGCGCGGATCTTCCCGCCTATGTGGAGATGACCTTCAAAAACGACGCCAAGGGCGATCCTCTGGTCACCAAGGACGGTTTGATCGTGCTTGGCGTGATGACCGCCGAACAGTACGACGAGATCAAGGACATGACCCAGAAAATCACCCAGATCGTGGCCGATGAGATGAAGGCCCGCGGCCTGGTGCTCTACGACATCAAGTTTGAATACGGCTATGACGCCGACGGCAAGGTCATGCTCATCGATGAGATCGCCTCCGGCAACATGCGCGTTTACAAGGACGGCAAGTACATCGATCCGATGACCCTGTCCGAGCTCTTCTTCGCATAATGGGCGGTTTCTTCGGCGCGGTATCGCACCGCGATGTGGTAATGGACGTGTTCTTCGGAACGGACTACCACAGCCATCTCGGCACCCGCAACGCAGGTCTTGCCTTCTGGAGCGACGAAAACGGCTGTAAACGGCAGATCCATTCCATTGCCAACACGCCCTTCCGCACCAAATTTGAGAAAGATCTGGACGATTTTTCCGGCAACATCGGCATCGGCTGCATCAGTGACGCAGATCCCCAGCCCCTGCTGGTCCGCTCTCACCTGGGGCTCTACGCCATCACCACCGTGGGTCAGATCAACAACGCGGAAGCCCTGGTGGATACCTATTTCTCCGAGCATGGCCACCAGTTCATGGCCATGAGCTCCGGCAGAGTCAACATGACAGAGCTTGTTGCGGCACTCATCAACGAAGCCGACGATCTGGCCGCCGGCATCCGCCGCGCCCAGGAACTCATTGACGGCTCCATGACCATTCTGCTCATGACCTCCAAGGGTGAGATCATTGCCGCCAGAGATCGCTACGGGCGGCTTCCCGTGCTGGTCGGAAAAGACGCCGACGGCTACAGCGTGGCCTTCGAATCCTTTGCCTATCACAAGCTGGGTTATCAGGACGCCTACGAGCTGGGCCCGGCAGAGGTCCTGCGCATCACGGCCGAGGGCTATGAGACCCTCTCGCCCGCCGGAAAGGACATGAAGATCTGCGCCTTTCTCTGGACCTACTACGGTTACCCCAACTCCAACTATGAGGGCGTGAACGTGGAGATCATGCGCATGCGCAACGGGGAGATCATGGCCCGTGACGAGACACAGCGCGGCAATCTTCCAAAGGTGGACTTCGTGGCCGGGGTACCCGATTCCGGCGTGCCCCACGCCATCGGCTACGCCAACCGCAGCGGCAAGCCCTTTGCCCGCCCCTTTGTCAAGTACACGCCCACCTGGCCCCGTTCTTTCATGCCATCCAACCAGGCCATGCGCGATCAGGTTGCGAAAATGAAGCAGATCCCCGTGCCCGAGCTCATTGAGGGGAAAAAACTCCTCTTTGTGGACGATTCCATTGTCCGTGGCACCCAACTGCAGAGCACGGTTGACTTTCTTTACGAGTCCGGCGCAGCGGAAGTGCATATGCGCTCTGCGTGCCCGCCCATCATGTATGCCTGCAAGTACCTGAATTTCTCCCGCAACAACTCCGACATGGACCTGATCGCCCGCCGCACCGTTGACGAGCTTGAGGGCGAGGAGGGGCAGAAGCACCTGGAAGAGTATGCCGACGCCGCCACCGAGCGCGGCCGGTGCCTGCTGCACGCGATCTGCGAAAAGCTGGGCTTCGACTCTCTGGGCTACCAGTCTCTCGACGGCCTGCTGGAGGCCATAGGGATCGACCGCGATAAAATCTGTACCTATTGCTGGAACGGAAAGGAATAGCGTCA
>CAMKAP010000157.1 GCA_946410505.1 uncultured Clostridia bacterium | reverse complement strand
AGACCCTTCAGGTCGCCTAATTCAATTAATGTCTAACTTTTGGGGTTCACTTCATAATCGGCGCGGCGATCTGTTATATTACACAAACTGCAAAATGAAGACCACGGCGATGGCGGCCAGGACGCAGAGGATCGCGGAGCGCTTTCGCAGCGCGAGCAGTGCCGCTGCGGCCCCGCCCAGCAGCCCCACCCATGGCCGCCCTGTGTCCACGCTCAGAATGCCCGGGAAAATCAGCGCCGCCATGGCCGTATAGGGAATCAGCCGGAGAAAACGCTCCATCCTGGGGGAAAAGCGCAGCCGGTCCACCAGCACAAAGGGCAGCAGGCGCGGGATATAGGTCACCAGCGCCATGGCGAGAAAAAGGAGAACGATCATGGTGTCAGACATCGGCTTCCTCCTTCAGCTCAACAAAGAAGCTTCCCGCAAAGGCGCACAGCAGGGTGGAGACGATCAGCGCCCAGGAGGAGGCCATCACCCGGCTGAAAAGCGTGCTGCACACAGCCGTCAGCAGCACCAGCAGCGCGAGCTTTCCGTTTCCCGGCAGATCCGGCATGAGGATGCTCACAAACATGGCATAGAGGGAGACACCCAGGCTCGCCGTCAGGATCGGCGGCAGCAGATCCATGGCCAGAGCCCCCAGCAGCGTCCCCAGGCTCGCCGTCAGGATCGGCGGCAGCAGATCCATGGCCAGAGCCCCCAGCAGCGTCCCCAGGTTCCAGCTCAGGTAGATGGCGATGTGGATGCCGAGGAAGAAGAACACGCTGCGGCTCTTGCCCGTGCCGGTGGTGAAGAGGGCGAAGCTCTCGTCCGTCACGCCGAAGGCGGCCAGAAGCCGCAGGGAAAGAGGCGCAGGCTCCATCCGGTGCATCACACAGGTGGACATGATGATGTGCCGCAGGTTCAGCACAAAGGTGGCCAGTACAATGGCCAGAAAGGCCCCGTGATGTGCCAGCATACCTGCCGCCATCATCTGGCTGGCCCCGGCGTAGACCGTCAGCGACATGAGGCAGGTCTGCCCGACGCTCAGGCCTGCCTGCCGCGCCATCACCGCGAAGGCGATCCCGATGGGCACATAGCCCAGCATGATCGGCAGCCCCGCGCGTACGCCCGCGGTAAACAGCGCCCGGTTTTTTTCTGTCACGCTCCGCCCACTCCTTCCTTTTCCTGTTATTGCCAGCTATCATACGCCTGTTTTCGCCCGCTGTCAACTGGGAGCCTCCGCTCACTTTCGCCGCCTTTTTCACAAGATGTGGTGTAATCTTGAGCCAGAAAATACAAGATAAACCAAGGAGGCCGGAAAATGATCCAGACAATGCGGACAAGGCCGACGCTGCGGCGCAGCGGGCTTTTGTACCTGCGCGTGGACGACATTGCACCCAATCCCGCCCAGCCGCGCAAAATCTTTGACGAGGAATCCCTGCGGGAGCTGAGCGCGAGCATCCGCAGCTATGGAGTCCTGCACCCGCTGACGGTACGGCTGCGGGGCGGAAAATACGAACTGGTGGCGGGTGAGCGAAGGCTGCGGGCGGCGAAGCTGGCCGGGCTGCGGGAGGTGCCATGCATGATCGTGGATGTGAATCTGGAGGATGCGGGGCTGCTGGCCCTGGTGGAGAATCTGCAGCGCAAGGACCTGGACTTTCTGGAGGAGGCGCGGGGCCTGCAGCAGCTCATCGGCATGTTCGGAATCAGCCAGGAGGAGGCGGCCCGGAAGATCGGGCGCTCCCAGTCCGCGGTGGCCAATAAGCTGCGGCTCTTGAAGCTGCCGGAGGACGTGCTCGAGGCCCTGCGGGAAAACGGGCTCAGCGAGCGGCACGGGCGGGCGCTGCTGCGCCTGGGGGACGCGGAGCAGCAGCGGGCTGCCCTGGCGCATATTCTGGAAAAGGACCTGACCGTGGCGGCCACGGACGCCTATGTAGACGCACTGCTGGCCTCCCCGGAGCCGCCGCGCCGCCCGGAGATCCGGCGCAGCTTTGTGATGAAGGACGTGCGCGTGTTTCTCAACAGCCTCAGCCACTCGCTGGATCTGATGAAGCAGGGCGGGATCGCCGCCGGCATGCACCGGGAGGAGACCGAAGAGGCGCTGATCCTCACCATCTCCATCCCCAAATCTAATACTACTTTCAAATAGAAATCTTTAAAGCCTTGCGGCCAGAATTGTGCCATACTTCGTTGAAGCCCTTGACCATATATCTCCATTATGCTCGGCGGTCTTCGCCTCATCTGGCGCAATTCTGTCTCGCAATCCTTTTTAAAGCTTCTTATTAGAAAGTAGTATAAAAATCCGACATAAAACCGGCGCGCGCGTCGTAGAATCCAGAGAGGTGATGCGTTTTGATCGGCTGTTTTTCGGAGCTTCGCTACAAGGAGGTCATCGACATCCACTCGGGCTACCGCCTGGGCTATGTCTGCGATGCGGAGCTGGACCACGCGGAGGGGCGGCTCCTGTCGCTCATCACGCCGGGACGCTCCAAGCTCTTCGGGCTGCTGGGCCGGGAGGACGATTATGTGCTGCCCTGGTCCTGCATTGCGCGCATCGGCGGGGACATCATCCTGATCGACGCCAAGGAGGAGCTGCCGCGCCGCAAGCGGCCCCGGAGGAGCTTCCCGGGCTTCTGATACAGAAGAAAAAGGGAAAGCTCCTCCGAACTTTCCCTTTTTTACATCATCAGCCCATCAGGATTCGTTGACCAGCTTTCCACTCATGTGCTCGATTGTGAGCTCCAGCATCTGTACCCGGTCGATGCCGCTGCGGATCTCCCGCTCCAGGCTCTCCGCATCCGGGTAGTATTTGCTGCCAAAGGCGCGCAGCAGCGCTTCGATGCCGTTTTCCTCGGGACGCATGGCCCGGATGCGGCCGAAAATAATGACGCTGCGGATGTTGAGCGCCCACTCGCCCTCTCTGCGGAAGCCTTCGTCCATGACGCAGAAGCTCACCTTGTCGTGACGGCGGATCGCGTCCAGCTTATGCCCCTGCCGCGCACCGTGGAAGTACAGCTTCCCGTCCCGGTACAGAAAGTCCAGCGGCACTGCGTAGGGGTAATCCCCGTCGCCGAGCACGGCCAGCACGCCGCGGGGCGCTTCACGCAGGATCCGGAGACACTCCTCCTCGCCGAGCTGCTGCCGTATGCGCCGCATTTTCCGAAAGACCGGCGTTTTGCTGCCGATTTCCCGGGCGTCCCGGTCGGTCTCTTCAAAAGGACGGAGGATTTCCTGTTCCATATTCTCTCCTCTCTGCGGAAAACGGGCAGCGCTTGCTGCCCGTTTCAGTTGTTCGTCTTATTTGATGCGCTGGATGCGCTTGCCGCCGTTGCCGCCGCCGGTGATAAGCGGCACTCTCTCCGTGATGAGGGAGGAGGTGTCCAGCCCGTACCAGGTGACCTTGGAGCCTGCCAGCCGCCGGATGACGTACTTGGTGTTCAGAATGCGCTCGTCCAGGGTGGAGAGCTCGGTTTTGGTGGTGACGGATTTGTGGATGATGCAGAACTTGAAGGTGCCAACCGTGGAAGGACCGTAGATGGAATACTTCTTGTCCTGGGGCGGCAGCTCGCCGCTCTGCTGCAGATCCTGCACGATCTGGCGCAGATAGACGTTGATGCGCGGGGAGCACTGGAAGCCCAGATCCAGCTTTACACGGAAGATGAAGTCGGTGCCGTAAGTCTCCACATGGTAGTGCATGGTGTCCGGCTCGCTGAGCACGTTCACGCTCACAAACCAGTAAGCCTGGGCGCGCTTCTGGTCCTTGTCCAGAATGGAGTAGAGGATATCGCGGTCAATAAGCTCCGGGTCATTGCTGCTGTCCAGGTATACCAGGTTGTTGGCAAGCAGGGGCAGCGACTCGTCGTCATGGAGCTTGCGCAGATTTTCCACGTAGTCCGCAATTTTCAGCGTAGTGCTGTATTTGTGCTCCAGCTGGGTGCCGCGGTACCAGACCACCATGACAGCCAGCAGCAGAAGCGTCAGAATGACGGTCACATAGCCGCCGTGCGTAAACTTGCCGAGGCTCGAGAGAAAGAACACGGCCTCGATGGCGCCGAAGACGAGCAGCAGCCCGGCGCCGGCGATCTTTTTGCCGCGGATCTTGCTGAGATAGACGGAGATGAGCAGCGTGGTCATCAGCATGGTCACGGTGATGGCAAGGCCATAGGCCGACTCCATGCGCGCACCGGAGCGGAAGTAGAGCACCACCAGGCTGCAGCCGACCCATAGGATGCTGTTGACCGTGGAGATGTAGAGCTGACCCTTGGTCTGGGCGGGGTAGCGGATCTCCAGATGGGGCAGCAGATCCAGCAGGATCGCCTCGGACACCAGGGTGTAGGAGCCGGTAATGAGCGCCTGGGAGGCGATAATGGCCGCGGCCGCGCCGAGGACGACGGCAAAGGGACGCAGACCCATGGGCAGCATCAGGAAGAAGGGGTTTAAATCCTCGATGGCGTACAGGGCGCCGTCCGCCTGGTTTTGGATGATCCAGGCGCCCTGCCCCAGATAGTTGAGGATCAGGCAAAGCTTGACGAAGGGCCAGCTGAAGTAGATATTCTCCTTGCCCACATGACCCATGTCGGAATACAGGGCCTCCGCGCCGGTGGTAGCGAGAAAGACGCTGCCCAGGATCATGAAGCCCGCCTTGTTGGCGGGGCTGAGCAGCACCTGGACGGCGTGAATGGGGTTGAAGGCGCGCAGCACGGAGGGCAGAGCACCGATGTGCAGCAGGCCCGTGACGCCGAGGAAGGAGAACCACAGCAGCATCACGGGGCCGAAGGCCTTGCCGATGCGGCTGGTGCCGGCGTGCTGGATGGCAAAGAGCACCGTGATGATGAGCAGGGTGATGATGACCACCTTGGTCTGCCCGGCGCCGAGGAAGCGGTTCATGACGGCCATGCTTCGCAGGCCCTCCACCGCTGTGGTCACAGTGACCGCCGGAGTCAGCACGCCGTCGGCCAGCAGCGCGGCACCGCCCAGCATGGCGGGCAGGATCAGCCACTTGCCGCAGTGCTTCACCAGCGCATAGAGGGAGAAGATGCCGCCTTCGCCGTGGTTGTCGGCCTTCATGGCGATCAGCACGTATTTGATCGTGGTGAGCAGTGTGATCGTCCAGATCACAAGGGAAAGCGAGCCGACGATAAAGGCCTCATCCACATGGGCGATGCCGCCG
>CAMKAP010000156.1 GCA_946410505.1 uncultured Clostridia bacterium | reverse complement strand
CCCTTTCGATCACAAGCGCGTGACAGATGCCGGGGATGCTCTCCCCCTGCATGGCGCTGGTGGGGGACATGAGGGCACCGGTGGCGGCAAAAAGCACACGCTTCCAGACGCCGCGCTCCATCCCGGGCAGAATATGACCGCAGAGGCATGATGCGCTGCAGCCGCAGCCTGAACCGCCTGCGTTGACCTTCTGCGCGGCGAGATCATAGATCAGTACACCGCAGTCCATATAGCGCGGCCCCATCTCTACACCCTCCCGGGAAAACAGACTTTCCAGCAGATCGTGGCCCAGAGCGCCCAGGTCTCCGGTGAAGATGGCGTCGTAATCGCCGGGACCGCGCCCGGTGTCGGCAAAATGGGTTCGAAGGGTATCCAGCGCGGCGGGCGCCATGGCAGCACCCATGCTGGAGGGATCGGCGATCCCCGCATCTACGATGCAGCCGGGGGTGTAGTGCGTCACGTGCAGCCGGGTGCCGCCTGCGCCGAGGATCACAGCGCCAGCACCCGTAACGGTCCATTGGGAGCTGGGGGTGCGCTGCCCGCCGTATTCCAGCGGGAAGCGATACTGCCTTTCCGCCGAGCAGAAATGGGAGCCAGTCATGGCACAGACAGTCTCGGCGAAGCCGCCCTCCAGAGCGAGCGCTGCGAGCCCCAGGCTTTCCGCCATGGTGGAGCAGGCACCGTAGAGCCCCAGATAGGGAATGCCGCTGTCCCGCATGGCGAAACTGGAGGAGACACACTGATTCAGCAGATCTCCGGCGAACACGCAGTCCAGGGACGACGGTGCGAGCTTTGCCTTGTCGCAGGCTAACGAAAAGCACTCACGGAGCATGTGGCTCTCCGCCTTCTCCCAGCTCTCCTCGCCGAAATAGGAATCCTCCGAGATGCGGTCGAAGCCCTGCTTCAGCGGGCCTTCGCCCTCTTTCTTGCCCACCACCGCCGCGTAAGAGACGATCGTCGGCGCGTTTGTCAATGCCAGCGTCCGCGATCCGAGCCTTTCTGCCATCACACTCACTCCTTCTGTTTCCCATAATGATTTTAGGATGGCGAAAAGCCAAAAAGCTTTTCGCCGCGCCGCTTTGCGGCGCAGCAAAACAGCCCTGCTGTTTTGCCATATATTCATTGCAATGAGCATCGGGCGAATGATTCAAAGAATCATTCGCTGCCAAACGTGTCGTTTGGCAGCGTAATCAATCGAATCGTCGCTTGATTACGCCATCCGATGGTCATTATAGTTTGTGCAGAAGCTAAAAAAATAACCGCTGTGTATTTCACAGCGGTTATTTGGCTTGTTCAGCGCTTACGCGATCTTCAGCTCTTCCCAGAGGGTGTTGAGGTAATCGAGGGTCTCGCTGTCCAGGTTGCGGTAGGCGAACTCGTTATACAGCTCGCTGAAGTTCTCAATACCGGGATAGAGGATCTCCATGGCTTCTTCGCCCAGCTCCTCAGCGTAGTCTGTGCTCTCATACACCAGCGCGTTGGGGGAGGCGTAGTAGATATACTCGGCATTGGCAATGGCCGGCTCCTCGGCGAGCATGTAGTTGATGAAGATCTCGGCCAGCTCCTTGTGCTGGCAGCAGGAGGGGATGCACATGGCGTCCACGAAGTAGTTGGTGCGCTCGGGGTAGTAAAAGCGCAGATCCACATTGTCGCTCTGGTTGTCGAGCATGGTGAAGTAGTCGCCGGCATAGTAGGCGCCGATGGCGGCCTCACCGGATTCCATCATGTTGTAGATCTCGTCCATCACGTAGCTCTTGACCAGAGGCGCCTGGGCCTTGAGCTCTGAAAGGGCGGCGTCCCAGTTGGCGTGGTCGGAGCTGTTCACGTCCAGACCCAGCTTATACTGGGCGGTGGCGAAGGCGTCGCGGGAGTTGTTAAACTGGACGATATTGCCGGCGTACTTGCTGTTCCACATCAGATCCCAGTCGCCGATGTCGGATTCATCCACCATGTTCGCATTGTAGATGATGCCCACCACGCCGTAGGTGTAGGGGACAGAGTAGAGGTCGTCCGGGTCATAGTAAAGGCCGCGGAAGCTCTCGTCAATGTACTGATAGTTGGGGATGTTGTCAAAGTTCAGGGGCAGCAGCATATTCTCGTCGGCCATGCGGGCGATCATATAGTCGGAGGGGATGACCACGTCATAGCTGACAGCGCCGGTGGAGAGTTTGTTGTACATGTCCTCGTTGCTGGCGTAGGTGTCATAATTGACCTTCAGCTTCTGGCCGTACTCCGCCTCATACCATTTCTCAAACTCACGGATGGTGTCGAAGCTGTCCTCGGAGCCGTCGGAAATGTACTCGCCCCAGTTGTAGACGTTCAGGGTGAGGGTGTCCTTGCTGCCGCAGCCGCTGAGCAGGACGGCGCAGAGCACGGCGCAGATGACCAGAAGAGATACGAGTTTTTTCATTTGAGTTTCTCCTTTTTTGCTTTTCTTTTTTCCTTTGCTTTCCTGACGGTTTCGGCGCTCTCACTGTCAGCCAGGTTGGACAGGAGCAGCATGAACAGAATCACGAAGAAGATGATGGTTGCCAGAGCGTACATCTTGGGGGTGACCGTCTTTTTGGTCATGTTGTAAATGCGGATGGGCAGGGTCTGGAAGCCGTTGCCGGCGGTGAAATAGGAGATCACAAAGTCGTCAAGCGAGAGAGTGAAGGCCATGATCAGGCCAGTGACGATGCCGGGCAGGATTTCGGGGATCTCCACCTTGAGAAAGGCCCGCAGCGGCGTGCAGCCCAGATCCATGGCGGCCTCCGGCAGAGATTTGTCCATCTGCTGCAGCTTCGGCAGCACCTGCAGGATCACATAGGGCAGACAGAAGGTCACATGAGCGATCAGCATGGTCCAGAAGCTCAGACTGGTGGCGGCGCCGAAGAGGCGGCCCACAAAGACGAACATGAGCATCAGGGAGATGCCGGTGATGATGTCGGGGTTGATCATGGGGATGTTGGTCACGGTGTCCATCACGGTGCGCAGGTATTTGGAGCGCAGCTTGTGGATGCCGACCGCGGCGGCGGTGCCCATGACGGTGGAAATGAGGGACGCGCTCACGGCGAGCAGCAGCGTGTTTCGCACGGCACCGAGCGTGTCGGAATCGCGGAACAGCTCCCGATACCAGTAGAGGGAGAAGCCGGAGAACACCGAAAGGCTCTTGGCCTCATTGAAGGAGAAGACCAGCAGGATCGCGATGGGGGCGAAGAGGAAAAGCATCACGAGAGCAGTGTAGAATTTGGCGATGGGTTTCATTTTCATCCTGCCTCCTCCTTTCAGACCGCGGCGCGCTTGTTGGCGGCGCGCTGGAAGATGGCCATGCAAAAGAGAAGAATGACCATCAGGATGAAGGCGATGGCGGCGGCAAAGTGCAGGTTGTTGGCCACATACTGGCCCTCAATGGCATCGCCGATCAGATAGAACTTGCCGTTGCCCAGCTTCTGAGAGATATAGAAGGTGGAGATGGAGGGCACCAACACCATGGTGATGCCGGAGAACACACCCGGCAGGCTCAGCGGCCAGATCACCCGGCGCAGCACGCCGAAGCTGCCGCAGCCCAGGTCACGCGCGGCCTCGATGAGCTTTTCGTCCATCTTCGCCATGACCGAGTAGATGGGCAGGATCATATAGGGAAAGTAATCGTATACCATGCCGATCACGACGGCGGATTCGGTGCCGATGATGTGCACCGGCTTCAGACCGATCCGACCGATCAGGCTGTTGAAGATGCCGGTGTCCTGCAGAATGGTCATCCAGGCGTAGGTGCGGATCAGGAAGTTCATCCACATGGGGATCATGATGAGTGTGATGAGGATGCTCTGGACCCGGGCGGAGGCCTTGGAGATGATATAAGCCGCGGGGTAGCCCATCAGCAGGCAAATGAAGGTGGAGATCACCGCGAGCTTCAGCGAGCGCATGAAGATGAGCAGATAGGTGCGCACTTCCCGCGCGGCGCCGGAATCGTCGGTGACGGAGGAGGTGGCGGTGAAAAAGCGGGTGATGTTGTTGAAGGTGAATTGGAAGTTGTTGTCCGTGAAGGCATAATAAGCCACAAAGATCAGCGGGACCACGATGAACAGCGCCGCCCACACTGAATAGGGGGACAGGCACAGCCGCTGGATCATAAGCTGGCGGCGGGAAACGGTGTTCTGGTTTTTCAACTCTCGCCCTCGCTTTCCGCCTCGGCGGCCTCAACGACCTCGCCCAGCTCCTCCAGGTTTTCCTCCTCCAGCTCGCCGATCTCGTCCATCTCCATGGAGAAGGAGGAGTAGTCGCCGAACATGCCGGAGTACTCGGATTTCTTCATGATGTGGATGGCGTCGGGCTCGATGTAGAGGCCGATGTGCTCGTCCACATCGACAAAGTCCGTGGTCTGGATCATCCACTTGAAGCCGTTGATGTCCACGATGATCTCATAGTGGACACCGAGGAAGGTGACGGAGGTGACCACGCCCTTCAGCATGCCCTTTTCCTCCGGAACAATATCCACATCCTCGGGCCGCACCACCACGTCCACCGGCTCTTTCGGGGCAAAGCCGCTGTCCACACAGGTGAAGGTGTGACCGTGGAAGCGCACCTTCCTGTCCTCCAGCATCACGCCGTCCAGGATGTTGCTCTCACCGATGAAGTCCGCCACAAAGGCGTTGGTGGGCTCGTTGTAAATATCCACCGGGGTGCCGATCTGCTGGATGCGGCCCTCGGACATGACCACCACGGTATCAGACATGGAGAGCGCCTCCTCCTGATCGTGGGTGACAAAGACGAAGGTGATGCCCGTGGCCTTCTGGATCTTCTTGAGCTCCTGCTGCATGTCCTTGCGCAGCTTCAGATCCAGAGCCGCCAGCGGCTCGTCCAGCAGCAGGACCTTGGGGCTGTTGACCAGAGCGCGGGCGATGGCCACGCGCTGCTGCTGGCCGCCGGAGAGGCTGGTGACGCTGCGTTTCTCAAAGCCGGAGAGGGCAACGAGCTTGAGCATCTCGGTGACTTTTTCCTCGATCTCCGCTTTGGGGACGCGCTTTTCCCGCAGAGGGAAGGCCACGTTTTCAAACACGTTCAGGTGGGGGAACAGAGCGTAGCGCTGGAACACGGTGTTCACGTTGCGCTTGTGGGGCGGCACATCCTTGATGTCCTGGCCGAGGAAAATAATATCGCCCCGGTCGGCGCTCTCAAAGCCCGCGA
>CAMKAP010000155.1 GCA_946410505.1 uncultured Clostridia bacterium | reverse complement strand
TAGGCGTTCAGGATATGCTCCCGTCCCGCGAGCGCGGAGACCAGCATGATAAGGGTGCTCTCGGGCAGGTGGAAGTTTGTGATCAGCGCGTCGATGCACTTGAAGCGGTAGCCTGGATAGATAAAGATGCTTGTCCAGCCGGAGCTTACCGGCAGCGTCCCGTCCTCGCGGGCGAAGCTCTCGAGCGTGCGGCAGGAGGTCGTCCCGACAGCGATGACGCGCCCGCCGTTTTTCTTCGTCTCGTTGACGATGCGGGCCGTCTCCTCCGGGATCATACAGAACTCCGCGTGCATCGGGTGATCCTCGATCTCCTCCTCCTTCACCGGGCGGAAGGTCCCGAGGCCCACATGCAGCGTCACGGTACAGATCTTCACGCCCTTTGCCTTGATCTGCGCCAGCAGTTCCTTGGTAAAGTGCAGACCCGCGGTGGGCGCGGCAGCGCTGCCCAGCTCCCGGGAATACACGGTCTGATACCGCTCCCCGTCCGCCAGCTCCTCCTTGATATAGGGCGGCAGCGGCATCTTCCCCAGGCGCTCCAACACCTCCAGGAAGATCCCCTCATAGTAAAACCGCACAATGCGGTTTCCGCCCTCGGTGACAGCCTCGACCGTGGCACTCAGCTCCCCGTCGCCAAAAATGAGCTCCTGCCCGGGCCTGGTCTTGCGCCCCGGACGGCTCAGGCATTCCCAGCGCCCCTCGCCCAGGTCCCGCAGCAGCACCAGCTCCACGCTGCCGCCGGTGGGCCGCGCGCCGATGAGCCGCGCGGGCAGCACGCGGGAGTCGTTCAGCACCAGGCAGTCCCCTTCCCGCAGGTATTTGGGCAGATCGTAAAAATGCCGGTGTTCCAGTGCGCCGGTCCGTTTGTCCACATGCAGCAGACGCGAGTGGTCCCGCTCGGCGATGGGCGTCTGCGCAATCAGCTCCTCCGGCAGATCAAAAGAAAAATCGGATCTCTTCATACTCTTCTCCATTCCTCAGCTTCCGGTATTCTATCAGATAGCGCCGGATTTTTCAACGGCAATCGGCATATCCGATCGCTTTTTGCCATAGGCTTTCCCTGCCGAAATCTTCCTGGGAGGGATCGAATATGAAAACACCGCTGTTTGAAGGCTCCTGCACGGCCATCGTGACGCCCTACACTGCGCAGGGCGTCGACTATGACAGGCTCAGGCAGAATCTGGCCTTTCAGTATGAAAACGGGACGGCCGCCGTCGTCGTCTGCGGCACGACGGGAGAGGCCGCCACCCAGAGCGCGGATGAGCATAACGAGCTGGTGCGCTTTACCGTGCTGGAGACGGCCGGGCGCATGAAGGTGATCGCGGGCGTGGGCAGCAACGATACCCGCACGGCCCTCAAAAATGCCGAGCAGGCCAAAGCCGCCGGGGCGGACGGAATCCTGATGGTCACGCCCTACTACAACAAGACCAGCCAGAAGGGGCTCATCGAGCATTTCTCCTATGTGGCCGACCGGGTGGACATTCCGATGATCCTTTATAACGTCCCCTCCCGCACCGGGATCGGGATCGCCGCCGAGACCTACCGGGAGCTCGCCCGCCATCCGAACATCAACGGCGTCAAGGAGGCCTCCGGGGATTTCGCGCTCATCTACAAGACCCGCAGCCTCTGCGGCGACGAGCTGGTGCTCTGGAGCGGAAATGACGACAACACCGTGCCTCTGATGGCCATGGGCGCGAAGGGTGTGATCTCCGTGGCGAGCAACATCGTCCCGGGTGTGGTGGCAAAGCTCTGCGCGCTGTGCCTTTCGGGCGGCTATGAGGATGCCATGGCGCTCTTTGCCCGTTATAACGCGCTCTTTTCGGCGCTTTTTGTGGAAACAAACCCCATTCCTGTAAAGGCCGCCATGAAACTGATGGGCCTCGACAGCGGGATTTTGCGCCTGCCCCTGACCGAGATCAGTGAGGAGCACCTGCAGGTTTTGAAGAAAGCCATGCTGGACGCGGGAATCAAGGTATAAAACAAAGGGGCTGTCTCAAAACGTTTACCGTTTTGCCATCCTGAGGAACGAAGTGACGAAGGATCTCTTCTTTATCAGTTTTCTGTAACTTATAGGAAGAGATTCTTCGCTTCGCTCAGAATGACACGGAGTTTTGAGACAGCCCCTTCTGTATGACCGCATCGGGTACAATGCGCTTTTCTCCAAGAACACAGAGGGCGACAGCATAGGTGCCGATGCAGTCCGTCCAGAAGGCCGCGTTCAGATCGCCGAATACGGAGAAGGACGAAAGCGGCGTATGGAGTCCCGTGCCCCGCGCCTTGAGATAGCTCTCCTTCATGGTCCAGATCCGGCAGAAATCCGCGTCCCGGTCCTTGGAGGAGAGAAGTGTCTGCTGCTCCTGAGGCGCGAAAAAGCGGCGCACCAGCGCCTCCCGGTATGGAGAGGGCGCCTGCAGATCCAGCCCCACAGGCCTGTCGCAGATCGCACACGCGGCGGTGTTTCCCGAGTGGGAGAGGCTGAAATACAGGTCCTCGATCTGCCAATCCGGCTTTCCGTACGGCCCGACCGTGATCACAGGCGGCCATGGGATCTCCGGTGCTGTTTCCCGCAGCGCCGCGCGCAGCAGCAGCTCTGCCCCGATCCCCTGCTTTCTGCTTTGCTCCGGGCGCAGTTTTTTCAGCCGGTCACGCCGGTAATCGGAGAGCTCATAGCCTTCCGCCTCCGGGCTCAGCGCGCTCACATCCACCCAGTACAGCCTCAGCATTCCAGCGCACGCATGGCGTCAATGGTCCTGCCGATCAGCTCTTGCAGTTCCATGCCCAGCATCTCTGCGCCCCGGCGGATGACCTCCCGGTCGCAGCCGGCGGCAAACTTCTTGTCCTTAAACTTCTTGGTCACGGACTTGACCTCCATGTCGGAGATGCCGTTGGGACGCATCAGCGCGACCGCGCCGATGAGACCGGTCAGCTCGTCCGTGGCGAAGAGCACCTTTTCCATATATTTCTCGGGCGCCACATCGATACAGAGCCCATAGCCGTGGCAGATCACCGCGTGGATCACGTCCTCATCCACGTCCAGCTCCCGCAGCAGCTCCCTGGCCTTGACGCAGTGCTGCTCCGGCCAAAGCTCAAAGTCGATGTCGTGCAGCATGCCGACGGTGCGCCAGAAGTCGACGTTCCCCGGGTCATAGACCTTTGCAAATTCCCCCATGACGCCGGAGACCGTTTCGGCGTGCCGGATGTGAAACTCCTCTTTGTTATACCGCCGGACCAGTTCCTCGGCCTGGGCGGGATTTGGGATATAGCTCATGCTCTTCGCCTCCTTTTTTTTACAAATATACTCCCTCGGCCCCGGAAACGCAAGTGCATGACAGGGAAAAGGAGCCGCCCGGACGATGGGCCGCTCCTTTTTTCTTTGCTGTTTTTTATTTGCCTGTACCGGGCTGCATGCTGGCGCTGGGGCTGGTGCTGACCTTGGGGCTGGCCGAAGGCGCGATGCCCGCGTCCTGCGAACCGGTGTCGTGCTCTTCGATCATACCGTCCTGATCCTGGACGTAGCCGTCATCAGGGTCCATGGACACGACAGGGCTCACATCGGGGATCAAATCGATGGTGACCGACGGAGACTGCTGCGCCATATCACGGTCCCGGCTGCTGCCGCAGCCGCAGAGCACCATGCAGAGCAATGCGACAGTACAAATAAATACAATGCTTCTTTTCATATCGCTCCTCCTTATGCTTGGCATGGGATAGTATGTACGCGAAAGCAAAAAAATATACCGCTGTTCCGCATTCCATTTGCCAGAAGACATTCCTTATGTTAAGATAAAAAATATGAAAGCATTGAAGAAAAACGAAATATACACAGTCACGGTCGACGGCTGGACCTCCGAAGCTCTTGGCGTCTGCCATATAGAAGGGCGCGCCGTGTTCCTGCCCCGGGCCATTCCCGGCGAGCAGTGGCGGGTCCGGATCGTGAAGGTCACAAACACGGCTGTCTACGCCAGGGGTGAGGAACTGCTGATTTCCTCTCCCGCGCGCCGGGAGCCGGACTGCCCGTATTATGCCAGATGCGGCGGCTGCGATACGCGGCACATGTGCTACGAGGAGGAGCTGCGCTTCAAGCTCTCGCGCGTTAACGATGCGCTGCGGCATATCGGCAGGCAGACGCTGCAGGCGGATTCCATCCTTAGCAGCGAGGAGACCGCGCGCTACCGAAACAAGGCAATCTTTGCCGTCGCAGAGACGCCTGACGGGCCAGCCTACGGCTTTTTCCGGGAGCGCAGCCATGCGCTGATCGCCGTGGAGGACTGTCTGATCCAGAAGGAGCTGAGTCTGCGCGCGGCAAAGGCCGTCACCGACTTTATGCGGAAGCATCAGATCCCTGCCTATGACGAAGAGAGCGGTAAGGGCGTTGTGCGGCATGTCTTCTGCCGCGAGGCTGTGCACGGGAAGGACGCACTTTTGTGCATCGTGGCCGCGCGCGGCTTTGGCGCGCAAACCTCCGCGCTCACCGAGGCGCTGCGCAGCGCCTGCCCGGAGCTCACGGGGATCGTGCTGAACATCAACAAGACAAAGGGCAATACCGTCCTGCAGGGCGACTTCTATCCGCTCTGGGGCAAGCCCTATATGGAGGATACGCTCTGCGGCAGCCGCTTTGCCATCGCGCCCCAGGCCTTTTTCCAGGTCCATCCGCTGCAGGCGGAAAAGCTGTACGAGCTTGCGGCGCGCTTCGCGCAGGCAGAAAAGACCGACTTGGTCTTCGACCTCTACTGCGGGGCCGGAACCATCAGCCTGTGCCTGGCCCGGGACGCAGGGCAGGTCATCGGCGCCGAGATTGTCCCGCAGGCGATCGAAAACGCCAGGGAAAACGCCGCGCGAAACGGCGTCCAGAACGTGGAGTTTCTCTGTGCGGACGCCGGGGATGCCGCGCGGGAGCTGGCCTCACGCAGTCAGATTCCCAAGGTCGTCGTGGTGGACCCGCCGCGCCGTGGCATGGACGAGGCCGCCGTGGCCGCCGTGGCCGCCATGGCGCCCGAGCGCATCGTCTATGTCTCCTGCAATCCCTCCACGCTCGCGCGGGATATTCTGCGCTTCAACGGCCTGGGCTATACGCTGGAAAAGGCCGCCGCCGTGGACATGTTCCCCGGAACGGCACATGTGGAGACGGTATGCTGCTTGTACCACCAAAAGAAAGACTTTATTTCCGTGCCGTATG
>CAMKAP010000154.1 GCA_946410505.1 uncultured Clostridia bacterium | reverse complement strand
ATGTGTCCTCACGCCCGCCCGCATGGGAGCGGAGCGCTTTACGACAGGTCTCCACGCTGCCGCACCCCGAGCCGGGGGATGAACATTTCCTCCTTCTTAAAGCTCTGCGCAGCTTGAGAATGGAGAGCTGCACAGGCAGTCAGATTACGGGTATATACCCACTCCTATTATACAGGAAATGGAATCGCGAAACAATCCAAAATTTGAACTTGTTTTTTGTGATTTCTGCATAAAAAAACGGCCGAATCGGACTAGCTCTCCAATTCGGCCGCTGCGACCTGATTCAGTTCCGCAAGAAAAGTCTCGGCGGCCCGGGACATCACCTGATACCGTTTCCAGACCACATTCATGCTGGCCTTTCGCGCCGGTGAGAAGGGACGAAAGCATAGTTCGCTCTCGCCGCTCAGGTTTAAAATCCTGTCCAGACACAAAGCATAGCCGATCCCGTCTGCCACCATAAGGGAGGCGTTAAACAGCAGACTGTAGGTGCCCGCAATCTCCAGCTCCGTGAGATCCCTTCCCAAAAGCGACTCGGCGCTGTACAGGCCATCCCCGCGCCGGGGAACGATCAGCGGCTTTCCCGGCAGATCCTCCGCCTGAATGGATGCCTTTGCCGCCAGCTCACTGTCCTTTCGCATGAGAACGCCCCAGCTGTCCTCATACGGGAGGGGAATGGCGTTATACTTCGTCCGGTCGATGGGATCGAACAGAAGGCCAAAGTCTACAAGGCCCTTCTCCAGTTCCTCCACCACATCGTTGCTGTCGCCGCTGGAAATATGAAAGCGCAGCTCCGGGTGCTGCTCCCGCAGATGCCGGGCGGCCGCCGTGAGGAAACGCAGCCCCCGCGTCTCGCCGGCGCAGATATAAATATCCCCGGAGAGACTGTCGCCGCTGTTTTTGATTTCTTTGCAGGTGCGCTCTGTCAGGCGCAGGATCTCCTGGGCGCGCCGGCGGAGAAGCATGCCGTCCTCTGTCAGCCGGATCCTGCGGCTGCCGCGGATCACCAGCTGCGTTCCCAGTTCTTCTTCCAGAAGCTTCAGCTGCCGCGTCAGGGCCGGCTGGGAAAGATGCAGGGCCCTCGACGCGCCGGTGATGCTCTCCTCTCTGGCAATGGCGAGGAAATACTCCAGGTCCTTCAGTTCCATTTCGCGCCCTCCTTGCATAAGCAAATTTGATTATAAAGGGGCGCGCCATAAAATGCAAGAAGGGAGGAGCCTCCGGCTTTCGTCAGCCTTCCGCGTCAAAGCTTACCGTGACATTGCCATGGCCCAGAGCCTGGGCAAGCCCATCGGGAGCATCCAGGCGGCCGATAGGCGTATAGGAATAGGAGGTGGAAAAGCTCTCATAAAACAGCACAAGGCAGCTGCTGCCGAAAAGCATCAGGTCGCCGGCCTGAATCTGCCTGACAGACTGGGCGCTGGACGGCAGCGTTTGGTTCAGATAAATATACTTTTCGTTGCCGTTGAGCTCCTGCATATCCAGCGAAAGCGGCAGCATGGCGCGAAAGGCCTCCGCCGTGTCGTTCTCCTCCAGCGTAAGCGGATAGCTTTGATCGCCGATTTTTACGGTTATCATCGGATCTTCCTCCTCAGCTTTCTCGGTCGGTGCGGCTGTTTCTGCGGGGACTTGCGCTTCGATCAAAGAGCTTGATGCGTCTTCGGGCGGCCGGGCCTGCGATGTCCCGCAGCCGGTGAGCAGACAGCAGGCGAGAAGCAGCCCCGCCATCAGCGGGCTCTTCATCGGATCGCCCTGCCCATTTCATAGGCGCGCTCCAGTGCGCAATTGCCTGCGATCTCACCCGCTTCCGTGACGCCGCCGCCGAACACGCAGCCAGCCAGCTGTGCCCGCTCAAAGCACGCAATCCATCCCTCCAGGCCGCTCTTTGCCCGCTCAAAGGGATAATCGCCCTCCTCCGCGGCAGCGGCAAGCAGGTATACATCCCGGAATTTGTAATCCGAGACGAACAGGGGATTGCCCCGGTCCAGCATGGTCTTCATCTGGCCGCTCATCTCGTAGTAATAGATGGGCGTGGCAAAGACCAGCACATCGGCCTGCTCCATCTTCTGCTCGATCGCATCCGCGTCGTCGCGGAATACACAGCGCCCAGTTTTCTGACAGGAAAAGCAGCCCTGGCAGAAGCGAATGTCCTTGCCCCGCAGGCTGATCTGCTCGACCGCATTGCCGCTCTCCGCCGCGCCTCTGGCAAAAGCGTTGGCCAGCGCCTCAGAATTGCTGTTTTTGCGCGGGCTGGCGGATACAATCAGAATCTTTTTGCTCATATCGTTTTCCCTTTCATGACGTTTGTCGGTTCATTTGATACACCAGATAATCCAGGCAGTCGATCTTTCGCTGCCCCTCATGGACGCTTTCCAGGAGGGCGCTTCTCTGCCGCTCCAGGAGTTTCATTGCCTTTTGGAGGTCTCCCTTGTCCAGACAGCCCAGAAATTGCGCTGCGGTCTCTCCGCCGCAGCCGGCGTCGAGTAAATTCTGAATCAAATCTTCCCGGCTCATTTCAAATTGTTTTGAAAGAAATCTTCCAGCTTGTCAAAGGGGATGCGGTCCACCCGGTCGTACAGGTCGATGTGCTCGGCATCCTCTACCACGTACAGCTCTTTGGGCTCTGCCGCCATCTCATAGGCCCGCTCGCTGAAAAGCCTGGAATGGGCCCGGTCGCCCACGATGAAGAGAATGGGCCGGGGGGAGATCTCCTGAATGTAGTCCAGGGCGAAAAAGTTCATCATGGAGAGCATGGAGGTGGTGGTGAAGCCGCCGCTGGCGTTGGGATGGTGCCCGCGGGGCACGGCGTAAAAGCGGTTCCACTCGTCCGTCAGGGGATCGGTCTCAGGACGTTTGTCGTATTCATAAGGCTCTTCCGGGAAGCTGGGAATGTATTCGGGCGCTCCGTTTTCAAAGTCTGCCCAGCGCTGGGCGCAGAGCCGCTGCTTCATGTCCTCGATTACGGCCTTGTCGCCGCCGAACATGAAGCGGCCGTCAGTGATGTTGTACATGCTGGTGGTGGCCACGGCCTTGATGCGCAGGTCCACCTGAGCCGCGCTCAGGGCAAAGCCGCCGGAGCCGCAGATGCCGATCACGCCGATTTTGTCCCGGTCAACATAGTCGAGCTTCACGCCCAGAAAGTCCACCGCGGCGGAAAAGCTCTCCACAAACAGATCCGGCGAGGACACATGGCGGGGCTCGCCGCCCGATTCGCCCATAAACACCTGGTCAAAGGTCAGCACTACAAAGCCCCGCTGCGCCAGAACGTTTGCATAGACGCAGGGCCCCTGCTCCTTGACGCCGCCATAAGGCGCGCCCACGATCAGCGCCGGGTGCTTCCGGCTCTTGTCCAGATCCTTTGCGGTGTAAACATCTGCCGCAATGGCGATGCCGTAGCGATTGTTGTAGCGCGCATGGGTACGCTCCACGTTCTCGTCGAGCTTGGCAATATAACCGTAAGACATAAGAGAATCCTCCGTATTTCGTGGTGTTTTCATTGTAGCAGAGACGGCTGGATTTAACAAATGCTTATATTTTATATCTTTCCATAAGCAATAGTTATGCTTCCGCACCGGGCGATGGCGTCCTGCCCGCCCTGAAAAAAAGGGCGCCGGGGAAAGGGCGCTGCAGGCAGGCTGCCGGATGGGCACAAGGAAAAGATCCCGCGGAGTCCCGCGGGATCTTGCTGTTTTATTCTTTTTCCGGCGGCAGGCGCTTGACCAGCACCCGCTCCACCCGGCGGCCGTCCATGGCCAGAACCGTCAGCTCCAGGTCTTCATAGCGGAAGGAATCGCCGGGCTCGGGGAAGTCCCCGAAGCGTTCCACGGTCCAGCCGCCAACGGTATCGCTCTCGGCTTCAAAGCTGTCCTCGTCCAGGCCCAGCAGCTCCAGAAAATCGGTGATGACCATGTCGCCGTCCAGCTCATACTCGTCCTCTGAGTGCTGGACCACCTCCTGCTCCACGGTATCCGTCTCATCCCAGATTTCCCCGACGATCTGCTCCAGCACATCCTCCATGGACAGAACCCCCAGGGTTCCGCCGTATTCGTCGGATACGATGGCCAGATGCTGCTTGGCGCGCTTGAGTGTGTTGAGCACGGCGGGGAGCTTCATGGTTTTGTATACATAGCAGGGGGGCATCAGCAGACTGCGGATGTCCGCATGGCCGTCATCGGTCAGCGCCTTGAGGAAGTGGTTGAGGTACAAAACGCCGATGATGTTGTCAATGCTGTCCTCATACACCGGCAGGCGGGAATAGGGGGCCTGCTCGATGATGGCGAGGATCTCGCTCCAGTCGTCATCAATGTCGATCGCCTGCACGTCTACGCGGGCGGTCATGACCTCTGACGCGGCGATCTGGGAAAAGTCGATGGCGGCCTGCACCAGCTCGGACTGATCCTCATCCAGAACCTCCTCGTCTTCGGCGGTCTCGATGATGGACTGCAGCTCTTCCACAGCCTCCTCCTGATCGTCGCCGCTGTCGTCCTTCATGCGGCGGGTCAGAAGCTCAATGAGCTTGACGATCAGCCAGATCAAGGGCTTGAGCGCGATCATCAGAATCCGCACAGGGTAGGCGTTGCGGACGGCAAGACGGTTGGGGCTTTTTTTGGCGCTGATCTTGGGGATGGTCTCCCCGAAGAGGATGATCAGCACGGTGATGATTACGGTGGCCAGCCAGGCCTTCTCATCGCTGCCGGTCAGCAGAATGACCAGAACGGAGCAGAGGGAGGAGGCGGCGATGTTCACCAGGTTGTTGCCGATGAGGATGGCGCTGAGCGCATCGTCAAAGCGCTCGGTGATCTGCACGGCCAGCGCGGCCCGCTGAGAACCGTCCTCCCGCATGTGCTCCAGACGCACGGTGTTGCAGGAGGAGTAGGCCATTTCCGAGGCGGAGAAGAAGCCGGACAGAGCCACGCACAGGACGATCCCCACGATCACAAGGAACAAACTCATTCGCCCTCGCCCCCTTCCTCATCCTCCGGAAGCAGGGTCACGGTCAGCTTGCGGATGCGGTTATGCTCCATGGCGGACACCGTGACCTCCAGACTGTGGTAGCGAAAACGGTCCCCGGGGCGGGGAATGGCGGTAAACTGCTCGTAGGCCCATTCGCCCATGCGGGTGTTGACCAGTTCCTCGTTTTCCTCCGGATCCTCAAAGCCGACCTGCTCAAACACGTCGGTCACGG
>CAMKAP010000153.1 GCA_946410505.1 uncultured Clostridia bacterium | reverse complement strand
ACTGGCCGATGTGGCGATAGAGCTCGGTCATGAAGCTCTGGCAGAAGCGCATGACTTCCGCGTCGGACTTGCCCTTGGGATCGAAGTCAGAGCCGCCCTTGCCGCCGCCCATGGGCAGGGTGGTCAGGGAGTTTTTCAGGATCTGCTCAAAGCCGAGGAACTTCATGATGCTGAGGTTCACGCTGGGATGGAAGCGCAGGCCGCCCTTGTAAGGGCCGATGGCGGAGTTATACTGCACGCGGTAGCCGCGGTTGACGCGCACCACGCCCTGATCGTCCACCCAGGGAACGCGGAACTCGATCACGCGCTCAGGCTCCACAAAGCGCTCGAGCAGGGCTGCTTTCTCCCACTCGGGATGCTTGTCGATCACCAGCTCCAGAGACTCAAAGACCTCGCGCACGGCCTGCAGGAACTCAGGCTCATGGGCGTCGCGCCGCTCCACGTCGGCATAGACTTTCTTCAAATACTCATTGGTAAGCATAGACAATTTTGACCTCCTAACATTTTTTACCGTTTGGGGCTATTGCCAGTATAACACAGCTTTTTTACAAACACAAGCACGATATTTGTTAATTGTCAATCACGGAGACCTGTGATATAATGGGGAAAATTGTGAAAAACGACAAAAGGAGACTGCAAAAAATGGTGACCAAAACGAACTTTGGCGCGTATGAGCTGTATACGATCGAAAGCGGGGAACTGGCCGTCTCGGTGACCGCGCTGGGGGCTACGGTGACGGGCCTCCGCTTCCGCGGGCGGGAGTGCGTGCCCTCCTACGACAGCCCCGAGGGCTATCTGGGCGGCACGGCCTACCTGGGCGCCGCCATCGGGCGCTACGGCAACCGCATCGCCGGTGCGCGCTTTGCGCTCAAGGGGAAAGAATACCGTCTGCCCGCGAACGAGGGCCCCAACCAGCTCCACGGCGGCCCGGATTCCTATGACCGCCGGGTCTGGACGGCGGAGGTGCTGGAGGATGCGGTGAAGTTTACGCTGTTCTCCCCGGATGGGGACAACGGTTTCCCCGGCAATCTTACCGCCGCGCTGACCTACAGCGTTCGGGGGAGCACCCTGCGCCTGGACTTTGAGGGCGACACGGACGCGGACACGGTCTATGCGCCCACAAGCCACATGTACTTTGACCTCTCCGGCCGGGAAAACTGCCTGGAGGCGGAGCTCTCGGTCGCGGCCTCCCGCTATCTGGAGGTGGACGCGCAGCTCATTCCCACGGCGGTGACGCCTGTGGAGGGAACGCGCTTCGATTTTCGCACCATGCGGAAGATCGGTGAAGCCTACGATCACTGCTTCGTGCTGGACGGTGAGAAGGCCTGTGTTTTGCGCGGCGGTGAGATCCAGATGACCCTTGCCACGGATTTCCCTGCCCTGCAGGTATACACCGGGGAGTATCTGCCGGTGCCCTTCAAGCCCTTCGGCGCCGTGGCGCTGGAGCCGGAGAGCTATCCCGACAGCCCGAATCGGCCGGACTTTCCGAGCACCACCCTGCGTGCGGGAGAGCATTTTCACCGCTGGGCCGAATACCGCTTCGAAAACACGGCTGATTGACGGCCCCGTCCCGGCCTTGCGCCGGCGGGAAAAGCGTGGTAAGATAGGGCAGGAAGCGAGGGAGTACCTATGAAAAAGTTTCTGAAGATCCTGCTGCCCGTCGTCCTGCTGGCCCTGCTGCTGTTTACGCCGCTGGGCGATCTGCTCGGCGGCGACGCCGTCCCTGCCGCGCCTGCAGCGGAACAGGTGCTGACGCTTGCGCCGGAGGAAAAACCCGCCGGCGAAGGCGGGGAAGCGCAGACGCCCGCGTCGATCGACGAGGACGGGGAATACACCAGCGCAGAGGATGTGGCGCTCTATATCCACACCTACGGCCATCTGCCCTCCAACTTCATCACCAAGAAGGAGGCCGAGGCTCTGGGCTGGACGGGCGGCTCGCTGGAGCCCTACGCCCCCGGCAAATCCATCGGCGGCGGCTATTTCGGCAATTATGAGGGGCTGCTCCCCTCAGCCAAGGGCCGCAAATGGACAGAGTGCGACATCAATACCCGCGGCGCCAGATCCCGCGGCGCGGAGCGCATCGTGTTCTCCAACGACGGGCTGATTTACTACACCGCCGACCATTATGAGAGCTTCACGCTGCTCTACGGTGAAGAATAAAGCATTATCAGGGCTGTGGCAAATGCTCACAGCCCTTTCGCTTGTCATGCATTTTCCTTAACCTGGAAATTCGACAAATTTCGACAAAAGGGAAATGCTTTTTCGACAGAGCCTTGTCGAAAGCTGTTGCAGACGAGAGAAATGAAGAATATTATGTCAACAATCAATCTGCGGAATTCGACTGCGTTCGCTTGTTTCAACGTCCGCGTATATGGTAAATTTAGTGCGACATCACGGTGAAACTGCGAACTTCCGGTGCAGCAATGCTCCGTGCACTTATATTTGGGAGGAAAAATTATGGAAACCAAAACCCGCGTTTTGATCGTTGACTTCAATTCAGAATTCTGCCGTCTGCTCAGCGAGGAGATAAACGCTACGGAGGATCTGCAGGCAGTGGGCACGGCGGCGGACGGGCTGGATGCGCTGCGCCTGACAGCGGAACTCAGGCCGGATGTGCTTCTGACGGAGCTGATGCTCCCGAAGCTGGACGGGCTGGAGCTGCTGCGCCGCCTGCCGGAGACCGGCGCGGATCCCCGTGTCGTGGTGCTCACGGGCTTTTTCAATGCCAAGGTGGTGGCGGACTGCTCGGCGCTGGGCGCGGATTATTTCATGGCCAAGCCCTGCGATGTGCAGGCGCTGCTGAGTCGGATCCGACAGATTGCGGGAACGAAAGAGGAGAGCGCCGCGCCTGCTGGCGTAGACTGCCGCGCGGTGCGTAACGGGGCCGCCGGCAACCCTGACGCCGATCTGGAAGCGCTGGTGACCGATATTATCCATGAGATCGGTGTGCCCGCCCATATCAAGGGCTATCAGTATCTGCGGGAGGCCATCATCCTCACCATCAAGGACATGGATATGATCAATGCCGTCACCAAGGTGCTCTATCCCGAGGTGGCCAAACGTTTCGGAACCACACCCTCCCGTGTGGAGCGGGCCATTCGCCACGCCATCGAGGTGGCCTGGGACCGCGGCGACATCGAGGTGCTGCAGAAGTACTTCGGCTATACGGTGTCAAACATCAAGGGAAAGCCCACCAATAGCGAGTTCATCGCCATGATCGCGGACTCCCTCACCCTCCAGCAGAAGCAGGCGAGACGGTGAAAACACTGGGTTTTCGAGTTCATATTTAGACAAAAAAACGATCAATATTTGCTTCATAGGTTTGAAAGCGGCTCGGCGAACCGATAAACTTTTTTCGCCGAACCGATAAACACTTCCAGTTTATTGGGGTACAAATCCTGATAAACTGGGAGTGTTTTTTATGACAAATACAGATTTTGATTGGCAGATTGATGAGTTCATGGTGTACTGTCGGAGCACCCAACTGAGGGAAAAAACAATGGCGTCATACGAACAGACGCTTCGGCTCTTTGAACGCTGGTGCAGGGAGCAGTTAAACATCTTTCCAGCATCGTTTTCCATCTTCCTCAGGTAGATATGGTTGCGTTTAACGTCACGTCATGATATAATAAAATATACAGTGAATAATTTCACTTTTTTCTCGCTTGACGTTGTTTAGGCCGGAAGACAGAGAAAAAGCAGTACTGTGCAATGCGGAGGGAAGGAAGCATGCAAACAATCGTGGAGCTATTTCAGGCAATAGAGGACCATCCCTTTTTAACCGGCTTCGGTCTCAGTTTTGTCATGCTCTTTCTGCTGCTGATTACAACGGCCGGTGGATCCACTGCCGCTGTCATTGTATTTTGCCTGTTGTTGGTATTCTCCATTTTCTTTATCATCTTAGGCATCAAAGTAACAAGTTTTCAAAAGCGAGCACGAAAAAACCTCGTTCTTGATAACTATTCCGGCATTGTAACGGTTGAGAAGAGAGCAAAAGAAAATCATGTTATTCTTTCCACGGATCGGTATTATGAGGTGTACAATAAATATGTCCCGGCTTCGGCTACCTTCACAGCAGCTACTGTAGGCGGCGTAACAACTGGTGGGTGGGATGTTCAAGAAGCGCACTACACCACCGGAGAGATAAAACGAACGGAAAAATGGGCCATCTTTTATCGAAGCGAGGACAGAAAAAAACCATTTGTTGCCGAGTTTAAACTAAATCAATCAGATCTTCTGCTTGCCGGACAAGACCCCTTTCTGCGCCAATTTGTTGTTGGTTCATCACGAGACAGATGCAATTTCCGGCCTTTGTTTCGGGTGGTTTCAAGTAACAAGAAATATGCTGACGATTATTTAGAAAAGACTCATGACGTTTATGGGGCCAGTAACATGGTTATGCCTGACATGACAAAAACAATGCTGACAAGAGAAGAAACGGAAAGGGTTATTGCGTTTCTTTGCGGAGAATAAATTGGCCGAGCAGCACATAACTAACGGCAGGGAGCAAACCTCTCCCTGCTGTTTTTATATCACGCCTTCATGCCCCTCAATCGCCAATTCAATTCTCTTCGGTTCGCCGCTTGTGATACCATACATACATCCCCATTAAGAGGGAAGAACCAAACCAATGAATAAAGCAATAAATCGTCCATGATCTGCTTGCTTCTGGAAGGGTGAGAGCGCGTCCCCTCTTTCGGGACGAAAGTCCCGAAAATCCGCCATGCCATCGAGGTGGCCTGGGACCGCGGGGATATCGAGGTGCTCCAGAAGTACTTCGGCTACACGGTGAGCAATATCAAGGGAAAACCCACGAATTCGGAATTCATCGCCATGATTGCGGACAGCCTCACCCTCCGCCAGAAGCAGGCGAGACGGTGATGAACCCTCACTTTTCAGGTTCGTATTTTTGCCGATCCAAAAACAGTCATAGGTATGACAGCGGCTTGATAAACCGAGTAGCCCGGCCGTCTGCGCTTGACAGCGCAGGCGGCTTTTCCTATAATGATTATAGGATGGCGAAAAGCGAAAAAGCTTTTCGCCGCGCAGCTTTGCTGCGCGGCAAACTGCCTTGCTGTTTCCCCTATACTCATTATCATGTAAATCGCCATTGACAGATCGGACGAGAGGAGGCGGGGTATGGAGAAGAAACGTGTCGAATGGATCGACACCCTCAAATGTCTCTGCATG
>CAMKAP010000152.1 GCA_946410505.1 uncultured Clostridia bacterium | reverse complement strand
TCAGTTCTTGGTGAAGGAAATGAAGAGCCGCGACCCAGAACATAGTGTGGCATCATGGGCGTTTCGCTATGCTGGTACTCCCGAAGGTGTCCTTACCGTACTCAGTGGTATGACGTATATGGAGCATCTTAAGGATAATTTGCTCTCCTATTGCCCCCTACGACCAGTGACTAAGGATGATGAGGAATTCCTCTACGAGATAGCCAGGAAAATTGTTGGAGTGGAAACCATTCCTTGTAATGACTGCAAATATTGTATGCCTTGTCCTTATGGTATCGACATCCCCGCCATCTTTGTGCATTACAACAAATGCAAGAATGAAGGTACTCTGCCAAACGATAGTCGTGACGAGAACTACGACAAATACCGCCGGCAATACACAGGGCAGCTGTCAAGCGTCCGGAAAAATGGCCGCCGCCTGCATAGTCCTGGTGTCCCCTGTACTTGACGGCGGCGGTATAATCCGCGTGACCGGGGCGCGGTCTGATGGCCAGGTCGGAATAATCTTTTGACCTGGTATCCGTATTGCGGATCATCGCAGTCAGAGGCGTTCCGCAGGTGGTATTCTTCACGAGACCGGAGAGGAATTCCGGCACATCTGCTTCCTTTCTCGCTGTACTCCACACGTTTCGTCCCGGAGCGCGCCGTCCGAGGAAAGCCTGCAGCTTCTCAAAGTCGATGGTCTCCCCTGCCGGGATCCCCTCAAGGGTCATTCCGATGGCCGGCTTTCCCGGAGCGCGCCGTCCGAGGAAAGCCTGCAGCTTCTCAAAGTCGATGGTCTCCCCTGCCGGGATCCCCTCAAGGGTCATTCCGATGGCCGGAGAATGGGACTGGCCAAAGATCGTCAGTCGGATATTCTGGCCGTAGGAGCTGCTCATATTGTAAGTCCCTCCCAATCTTCCCAAAAGCGGGGGTAGGATTTTTTTACACACTCACTTCCGGCTACACAGACTTCTTCATCACACAGACACGCCGCCACCGCAGCGGACATGGCGATCCGATGATCACCGAAGCTGTCCACCGTTCCGCCTCGGAGCTTCAAGCCTCCGTGAATGACAAGTGCGTCCTCATACTCCGCCACCTCCGCACCGAGCGTGCGCAGCAGCGCCGCCGTAGCACTGAGACGGTCAGATTCCTTCAGGCGCAGACGCGAAGCGTTCAAAATCCGGGTTTCTCCCTCCGCTTCGGCAGCTACCACACTCAGCACCGGGATCAGATCCGGAATGGGAGCGGCGTCGATCTCTACACCATGCAGATGACAGCCGCATACATGGACCGTCTTTTCTTGTTTGCTGATTTGTGCACCGAAAGCGCGGAGGATTTCCAGCACCGCACGGTCTCCCTGCGAAGAAGCAGGATTCAAGCCCTGTACACTGATGCCGGAAGCAGACAGAGCGCCGGCAGCAAGAAAGAACGCAGCATTGGACCAGTCCCCTTCCACTCGCAGGGCTTTCGGGAAAACTGGTTCCTGCTGTCCGCGGATGCGGTAAGACCAATCCTCTTTGGCGAAATTGATTCCTGCAAGTCGAAGCGCGTCTTCTGTCATGGAGATATAACCCGCGGATTCCACTGACCCTGTCACTTTGAGCGTGCTGTCGCCCTGCAGGTGCGGGAGCGCCAAAAGCAGACCCGAAATGTACTGAGATGAAACATTGCCGGGGAGATCATACGCACCGGGAGACAGCTGCCCTTTGCAGAAAAGCGCAGTCCCGTCCCGGCGAAGGTTCATTCCATGCCGTGTGAGTTCCTCATCCAGCGGGGCCAGAGGCCGCTGCGGAAGGCGCCCCTCCATATGAAACGCCGCCTCCGCACCCAGAGCCCCGATGACGGGCAGAAGGAAACGCAGTGTGGAGCCGCTCTCCCCGCATGGCAGTATGCGAAGGCCGGAAGGCGTTGATAAAATGGGAGAAACCTGTATCGTTTCTCCTGAGATTTCGATTTCCGCGCCGAGCGCGCGAAGGCAGTCAACCGTTGCCGAAATGTCGGCAGAGATTCCGTCACAGATAATCTTGCAGGGATGTTTTCCCAAGGCTGCCAGGATCAGCAGACGGTGTGCCTGTGATTTGGAGGCTGGGATTCGGACACAGCCGCTTCTCCGGCCGGGGGGTACTCTGTGAGTCATACGGCGCCTCCGGCTCTCAGCCATTCTGGCAGATCCGCAGCCGAAACAGACAGCACACGGCAGCATCCGATCTTCTCCGGTACCACCAGATGCATGGTCCTACCGGTCATTTTTTTGTCGTTTCGCATGGCCTCATAAAGCTCCTGAACACTATACGTGCATTCTGTCGGCAGATCATAGGCGCGGAGCAGATTCAGAAGCCGCGTCAGCGTTTCTTGCTGGCATATGCCTTTGGATACCGCCGCCCGCGTGATCATGGCCATGCCGATGGCCACCGCCTCACCGTGCAGGATACGGTATGCGCTGCAATGCTCGATGGCGTGTCCAAAACTATGCCCGAAGTTTAATAAGCGACGAAGGCCAGTGTCGTATTCATCCTCGTGGACAATGTCCCGCTTCATGTTGACGCAGCGCTCGATCACGGCTTCCGCCTGATTTTGAACAGGAGTTTCCTGTAATGATGCGAAGAAATCCGCATCCCCTAACATGCCGTATTTGATCACTTCGGCACAGCCGGCTCGGAATTCCGCCTCCGGTAAAGTATCGAGAGTATCAGGATCACAGAGGACAAGCGAGGGCTGATAGAAAGCGCCTGCCTGATTCTTGCCTCCCGGCAGATCCACAGCCGTTTTCCCGCCTACAGAGGAATCCACCATGGCGAGAAGCGTCGTCGGGATCTGTACAAAACCGCAGCCGCGCTGAAAGGTGGCTGCCGCAAAGCCGGTAAGATCGCCCGTCACGCCGCCGCCCAGCGCCACAAGCACATCACTGCGTGTGACGTGCAGGCGGCAGAGCTCATTCAGGATCCCTGCATAGGTCTCCAGCGTTTTATGCTGCTCGCCGTGAGGGATTACGATGTGCGCAGCGCGAAAACCCGCTTTCTCCAGCGAACGGCTGAGACGCGCGCCATAGAGCGGCCATACGCGGTCGCCTGCGATGATAACGGCAGTGTCCGCATCGCTGACGGAACGGAGCCTCTCCCCCACTTCGTCCAGAAGTCCCCGGGCGATGAGCACATCATAGGTTTTTGAAGCGTTGACGGTCACGCATTTCATCGACCGTCCACCTCCTCCTTACGGCGTTTTCCCTCTTCGAGAAGCTGTGTCAGCATATCCTGGTCATTGTTCTCCATAGCGCTTTTATAAGCACACAGGTTGTCTATCAGGGTATTGAGTTCAGTGAGAAGATAATCCCTGTTTTCCATGAAAAGCTCTGCCCACATGGGGGCGTTGAGCCAGGCCACACGGGTCAGATCCTTATAACTTCCTGCCGAGAAGCCTTTGTGCCGGGAGGCAGTCGGGCTTTTCACATAGGCATTGGAGACCACATGGGCCATCTGGGAAGTAAAGGCGATCATGGCGTCGTGCTCTTGCGCGGTTGTAACTGAGAAGCGGCCGAAGCCCACAGGCGCGAGCAGCGCCTTGACGCTATCAAGCAGGTCAATATCGTCAAATACCGGTGGTACGATCACCATCGGCGCGCCGTGATAAAGATTGGCACGAGCGTACTTAAGCCCTGAATTATGTGTGCCGGCCATGGGATGTCCGCCAAGATAGGTAAAACCGTATTTTTCCGCAAGCGGAAAACAGGCGGCGCAAACCACGCGTTTGGTCCCGCAGCAGTCTATCACCATGGGCTTTTCCCCAACATAGGGCGCCATGACCGTGAGCCAGTCGATGGCAGCCTGGGGATACACACAGAGAAGGACCAGGTCGCAGTGCGAAATATTCTCTTTTGTAAGCTCACCGTCCGCGTCGCCGGCCATCAGAGCAAAATCAAGAACGGAACGGCTGCGGTTCCAGGCAAGAACCTGATGGCCCGCCTCCTTATATGCCTTGGCAAAAGAACCGCCGATCAGACCAAGGCCGACGATACCGACTGTCATAGCGCTGCAATCTCCCGCACGGCAAAAACTTTCTTTGCAAGCGCGTCGAACTCTTCCGGCCGCAGAGACTGAGCGCCGTCACACAGCGCATGCATCGGGTCGTTATGCACCTCGATGATGAGGCCGTCCGCACCGGCGGCTGTTCCTGCCAGTGCCATGGGCGGGACGAGACGCGCGATCCCGGTTGCATGGCTGGGATCAACGATCACGGGCAGATGGCTCAGCTCGTGCAGCATGGGAACCGCTGAGAGATCCAGTGTATTGCGGGTGTAGTCGGAGAAAGTTCGAATCCCGCGCTCACAGAGAATCACCTTCTCATTGCCGTTTGCCATGATATACTCAGCGCTCATCAAAAGCTCTTTGAGCGTGTTGGCAAGGCCGCGCTTGAGGAGAATGGGCTTGTCCAGCTTGCCGAGCTCGCGCAGCAGATCAAAATTCTGCATATTGCGCGCGCCGACCTGGATCACGTCCACATCTTCAAAAAGCTGCAGATCCATGATATTCATAAGTTCCGTCACGATGGGCAGTCCCGTCTCCGCGCGGGCGATCTTCAGCAGAGACAGGCCTTCGGCCTTGAGACCGGCAAAATCGTAAGGAGACGTGCGCGGTTTAAAGGCGCCGCCACGCAGGAGCCTGGCGCCGGACGCCTTGACAGCCTTCGCGACGGTCACAATCTGCTCCTCGCTCTCCACAGAGCACGGGCCGGCAATCAGCGCAAAATGACCGCCGCCGATTCTCACATCGCCGACTTCAACCACCATATCGTCGGGGTGGAACTTTCTGTTGCAGCACTTGAAGGGCTCCGTCACGCGTTTGACGGAATCCACGATCTCCAGACTCGCAACCAGATCCATATCCACCCGGGTTGTGTCGCCGATCAGGCCGAGAACCGTCTGATAATCCCCATCGGACACATGAATACGAAGCCCCAGATTCTGAAGCCACGCAATCAGCTGCTCCTTCTTGGCCTGAGTGACATTATGCTTTAATACGACGATCATACTGCTTCTCCTTCTGTCATGTGAGATAAAACAAAAAACCGCACAGGATAACCTGTGCGGCAGAAAGCAAAGAAAACGGCTTTATTGCACCACAAATTATCCTTACCGATCACTGTCAGTAAAGAAATAAGATGCAGTAAAATAATAAGCCTTCATCGTTTTCAGTACCTTTCGGAAGAACTGAAACAAA
>CAMKAP010000151.1 GCA_946410505.1 uncultured Clostridia bacterium | reverse complement strand
CCGACATTCCGGGCGATGTGCTGGCGCAGCTTTCCAACCGCGTGCAGCACGCGCTGCGCGCCTACACCCCTGCCGAGCAGAAGACCGTTCGCGCCGCCGCAAAGGCCTTCCGCGTCAACCCCGCTTTCGACACCGAGACCGCGCTGACGGAGCTCGGCGTCGGCGAGGCGCTGGTGAGCTTCCTGGACGAGGAGGGCATCCCCACGGTGGTGGAGCGCGCATTCATTCTGCCGCCGCAGAGCAAGATGGGCATGGCTGACGAGGAGAAGGTCAAGTCTCTGATCCTGACCGACGAGTATGATCTCAAATACCGTGAGGCGGTGGACCGGGAGTCCGCCTATGAAATTCTGATCGCCGCCAACGAGGAACTGGAGCGCCGCAAGGCCGAGGCTGCCGCCGAGGCGGAGGCCGAGAAGCAGCGCCAGAAGGAAGCGCTGGCTGCCGAGAAGCAGCGCCTGAAGGAGGAGGCCGCCGCCCGGAAGGCTGCTGAAAAGGAAGCGCTGGCTGCGCAGAAAGCTGCTGAGAAGGAGGCTCTGGCCGCCGAGAAGGCCGCCGCTGCCGAGGCTGAAAAGAAGAAAAAGGCCGCCCAAAAGGCAGCGACCGTCGCCGCCTCCTCCGTGGTCACTGCCGTGAGCCACAACCTGATCAACGCTGCCACCGGCGGCAAGACCACCAGCGCCGCCACCATCGCCAAGCGTGCCGCCACCAACGCGCTCAGCTCCGTGATGAGAAACGGCGCCAGCTCTCTCATCCGCGGCCTGTTTGGCAACCTGAAGTAAAAAACTGCATGAAATAGATCCGCGGCCGCCCTTTCGGGCGGCCGCTTCTTTTGCCTTTACAGATATTCCCGCATAGCCTCTGCCAGCGCCTGCTCCAGATGGATGAGGCGCTTGGCAATGTCCTTGGAGCGCTCATCCGCAGCCTTATAATGGTTCAGGTAGCGGTTGAGAGACTTTACGCCCATGCTGCAGCCGTCGGTCATCAGGTCGGCGATCACGGCGTCGTCGTTCTCCTTCATCATCAGCATGGCCTCGGTCTTGAGCCAGGACATGCCTTCCGCGACAGGGGCAGGATCCTTGCCTTTGTCCCGGAAGCGGGCAAGCTCCTGACGGATCTCGTGCCCTAACTGTACATGCGCTGTTCTGCAGTCGGAGAGCGCCTTTTTCATGCCCGCTGCTTTGGCACGGCTCATTACCTCGTCGAGGGAGGCGATCCCCATCTTTGCGCCCGCGTCACACTCGCGCAGCAATTTGACGGTGTCCTGTTCGATCATGGCAAAAAGCTCCTTTCGTTTCTGACGATAGTGTTTCCGAAAAGAGAGAAAAAATGCGCCCGCTGCCTTATCGGGCATTGGACGCAATTTCAATGTCTGCTTTTGTGACTTTATCCCAGGAGAAGACGGTAATCAGCTCCCTCGGAGCTACGTCTGCGTCTGTTTCTGCCAGGCCGCAGAGAAAGGCCAGTTTTCCGGTCAGTGCCTCCGGCGTTGTCTCTTGCCGCAGCGCCTCGGTGCTGAGGCTGCCGAGACGTTTGGAGAGCTTGCCGCTGCCGTCTGTGAGCAGGGGGGTGTGGCAATACGCCGGCGGCTTCCCGCCCAGCGTTTCGATGAGCCATTTCTGTCTCGGCGCGGAAGAGAGCAGATCGCGCCCCCGCACGACCCGTGTCACGCCCATGAGCATATCATCCACGCTGACGGCCAGCTGGTAGGCGAAAACACCGTCCGCCCGGCGGACGATGAAATCGCCCACATCCCGCGCGGGGTTCTGGACGACAGATCCGTAATGCTCATCCTCGACTTTGATCTCCCGATCGGGACAGCGCAGCTTCCAGGCGGGCCTTCGACCGGAAGCCTCCAGACAGAGCCGTTCCTTCACGCTCAGACGGGAACAGCGGCAGCCGCCGTCGTGCTCGGCTTCGCCCGGGTGCGGGGCAGAGGCGGCGGCCAGCCGCTCCGCGCGGCTGCACCAGCAGGGGTAGACCAGGTCCCGTTTTTGCAGCTCCCGGAAAGCCTCTTCATAGATCGCGCTCCGGTTTGATTGGGCATAGACAGGCTCGGGCCAGCCGAAGTCCCAGTCAAGCCCCAGCCAGCGCAGGTCATCCGCCAGCGCCTGCTTATAGACGGCCTTGGAGCGGGCAGGGTCCAGGTCCTCCATGCGAAAGAGCATCTGCCCGCCGAGACTGCGGCAGTCCAGCCATGCCAGCAGCATGGCAAGAAGATTTCCCATATGCATATAGCCCGAGGGGCTCGGGGCAAAGCGCCCGACAGCGGGGCTATTCATGCAGTTCCCGTTCCTGCTCCAGCGCCTCTTTCTTGCCCTCAATGCGCCCAAGACCGTACATCAGAAGCGTCGCGCAGAGTAGATTGAGGATGCCGAGGCCGCCGTTTTCGAGCGTGTTGACGACACCGATCAGAAGGTTGGCAAGCCCGATGATCCAGAGCATTCTAGCGATGCGGCTGAGATGCTCGATCTTGGCGTCCAGATCAAAGAGATCAAAGGGACCATCCGCGGCAGGCTTTCGGAAATAGAGCCATTGCGTCACGCGCCCGACATACTCTGCGCCGATGTCATTCATGAAAGAGAGGTATTCCGGGTCCGGCTTGCGCATTTCAAGGCGGATGGTGTATTCGCCGGGATCGCAGCGCTCAAAGGTGTAGCGGCAGAAGCCAACGCCGCAGAGTGCCCAGCCCTCCATGGCCATCTCATTGAGCCAGCGTTCTTCTTTGTCAAACTCCCAGACCCAGTACCATTTCGTCACAGTTTTTCTTTCGCTCATTTCTCCGATCCTCCCAAGATGAAGTCACCGCTGGTGACCAGCTCCCGCAGGCGCCCCAGCTCGTTTTTCAGCACATGCATGCCCTTTTCCGTCAATACGTATTCTTTCTTGCGGCTGCCCTCCGCCACCGGGAGCAGCCGGATCCATTCCTTGTCACACAGACTGCTCAACGCCCCGTAAAGCGTTCCGGCAGCGAGCTTCACCCGGCCGGCGGATAAGACCTCCGCCTGCTGCATGATGCCGTAACCGTGCCGCGGCTCCACCAGGGAGAGCAGGATGAAATAGGTGGCCTCTGTCAATGCCAGATCGTTGTTCATAGCGTTTCCTTTCTGTAGGCTGTCGATATAACGTCTCCCGATATATCGTAATTAGAATATATCACCTTCCGATATAGTTGTCAATAGAAATATTATAATATTGATGAAAAAGGTCTGAGGAAATGAGTTGCAACCGAATTGTTTCCACACCGAAATCAAAACAATACAATTATGAACTTTTTTGAAGCAAAACAGCGAAGAACAACAAAATTTTTCAAATTTTCGCATAAAAATATGGTAAATTTCAGAAGCCTATGCTATACTGTCTTTGCAATAATTATGTAAATCGAATTCTGTAAATGATTTTTGTTATGCACGGCATCGCGGGCGCCGCACCGTGGGAAAGGAGCACCCCTTGGACTACTATGAAAAGCGCGTGGACGGTGAGGTCAAGTACAAGGGTGTGATTGTGACGGTCCGTCTGGACAGGGCCCAGCTTCACACCGGCACCATGGTCAAGCGCGAAGTGGTGGAGCATCCGGGCGGCGTGACTGTCCTGCCCATTGATGAGGATGGCAATTGCTATCTGGTTCGGCAGTTCCGCTATCCCTTCGGGCGCATGATGCTGGAGGCTCCCGCGGGCAAGCTCGAACCGGGGGAGGACCCCCTGGTGAGTGCTGTGCGTGAGCTTTCGGAGGAGACGGGCTTTACTGCCGATGAGATCGTCCCCATGGGGGCGCATGCCACGTCGCCCGGCATTTCCACGGAGCTTCTGCATCTGTACCTGGCCTTCGGCCTCCATGCAGGAAAAAGCCATCCGGACGAGAACGAATTTCTGAACGTGGAAAAGTATCCCCTGACTCAGCTTTCCGAAATGGTTATGCGAGGAGAGATCGACGACGGCAAGACCATTGTTGCGGTGTTGAAGGCGGAAAAGTATCTGAAAGACCACAAGATATAGAAAAAGGATTGCAAAGCGACACAGTATATGTTACAATAAATAATCGGTGAGTTATTACATGCGCTCGCCGATCAGTTTGGAAGGTGCTTCATTTGGATAAATATGTAATTCATGGCGGCACAACGCTGCACGGAGAGGTCGAAATCAGCGGTGCGAAAAACGCCGCGGTGGCCATCATCCCCGCCGCCCTTCTGGTGGAGGGCGTCTGCCGCATTGAGAATATTCCCCAGATCAGCGACACCGATATGCTCCTGACGATCCTGGCTGAGCTTGGCGCCAAGGTCAGCTTTATCAACCGCTCCACGATCGAGATCGACTGCACCGAGGCCCGGTATCAGGATGCTCCTTATGACCTGATGCGCAAGATCCGCGCTTCTTATTATCTGATCGGTTCCATGCTGGGCCGTTTCGGCAGCGCCAAGACCACCATGCCCGGCGGCTGCAATTTCGGCGTGCGCCCCATCGACCAGCATATCAAGGGCATGACCGCTCTGGGTGCCGAGGTCAGTGTGAAAAACGGCTTCGTGTATGCCGACGCCGTGGGCGGTCGTCTGCATGGCGCACGCATCTATCTGGACAAGGTCTCTGTCGGCGCGACGATGAATATTATGATCGCGGCGGTGCTGGCCTCTGGGCGCACGATCATTGAGAACGCAGCCCGCGAGCCCCATATTGTGGACCTTGCCAACTTCCTGAACTCCATGGGTGCGGACGTGCGCGGCGCGGGCACCGATACCATCAAGGTCAACGGCGTGGAGAAGCTCCACGGCGGCAGTTACAGCATCATCCCCGACCAGATCGAAGCGGGCACCTATATGGTTGCCGCCGCCGCCACCGGCGGCGAGGTTCTGGTCAAAAACGTCATCCCCAAGCATCTGGAGTGCATCAGCGCAAAGCTGCGCGAGACCGGCACCATCGTCCAGGAGTACGAGGATTCCGTGCTGGTCAAGGGTGCGAGCAATCTGCGCCGTGTCAATGTAAAGACCATGCCGTATCCCGGCTTCCCCACGGATATGCAGCCCCAGATGGGCGTACTGCTGTGCCTTGCAAACGGTACCTCCGTTATCACCGAGGGCATTTACGACAACCGCTTCAAGTACGTCAATGAGCTGAGGAAAATGGGTGCCGAGGTCCAGGTGGACGGGCGTATCGCCATCATCGAGGGCGGCCGCCGTCTCACCGGCGCCCAGGTCATGGCCTGCGATCTGCGGGCCGGCGCCGCCATGGTCATCGCGGGTC
>CAMKAP010000150.1 GCA_946410505.1 uncultured Clostridia bacterium | reverse complement strand
GAATGAATGACACATGGTACTACTGAAAGCTGAGCCGCAGTATAACATCCGGGCACCGGCGAGAGCTACACCAGAGTTGGTGACGCTCCCGCCGGTGTTTTTATCATTTTTGCTTTCTGCGGAACAGTTTTCGGACGCGCTGTTCCAGCTCCTCCGGAAGCACTCCGGCCTCCGCCAGACTGTACAACATGTTTACCAGCTCCTGAGGCATCTGCCGGAGGTCCGCGTCCGACGTCTGCATCAGACCGTCAAACATCTCGTCGATCTCCTCCGGGCTGGGTTCCTCATCCTCGTCCCCGGCCAGGTGGTCCAGCAGATCGTCGATCACATAGATTTACTCATGACGAGGCGTGTTCCCATTGCATTCTGTTGCTGTTTTTTCGCAGATAGAAGAAACAGTCTTGACGGCGAGGAAAAAACGGGCTATTATGAGCAAGACATCGGACGTCATATCAAATAAATGTGCTCCATAAAATCTCCATGCGGAAGAATCTGCACCACGATAAATGAAGGCTGACTCAGCATGGGGATTTTTGCGCATCTGTTCCGGTTGCCCCGTCAGGGGCAAGGAACAGGCGTTTTAAATCATATTTTATCTATGGAAGCGGAGCTTTCATAGGTAAAAGCAGGGAGAAGTCTCGGATGAATACTGGTCTTGTTTTAATGAGTAAGCTGCTGGCCATGATGCTCATGGTCATTGTCGGATATGGGGCTGTCAAATTCCATGTTGTTGTAAATGAAGATAGCAAAACCTTGTCCAGACTGATCGTGTATATCTTGCAGCCCTGCCTGATCTGCCGGGCGTTCCAAATCGACCTCACGCCGGAGCGGATGAGCGGATTTCTGTGCGCGCTTGGACTGGGGTTCAGTACTTACCTCATTTGGATCACGGCGCTGAGTGTTCTGAAGAAGCCGCTGATGCTGGACGCGGTTGATCGCAGCAGTCTGATTTACAGCAATGTGGGCAACCTTGCGCTGCCTCTCATCAACATGATCCTCGGCAGCGAATATGTCTTCTATGCAAGCGCGCTGCAGGTCCCCTTCAACCTTCTGGTCTGGACGCATGGGAACAGCATTATCAGCGGGGAGAAGCGTCTGAACTTCCGAAAGATCCTTCTCAACCCCAACATGATCGCGCTGGCAGCCGGTCTCGTGCTGATGCTTCTCCGAGTACGGCTCCCGGATGTCCTGGACACGGCGATGGAAGGTCTGGGCAGCATGGTCGGCCCCTGCTCCATGCTGGTGATTGGCATGGTGATCACCAAACACGATCTGCGGGAGGTCTTCACAAACCGAAGGGCCTACGCCATCTGTCTGGGCAGGCTGCTTGTCATGCCGGCAAGTCTGCTGCTCCTGTTTCTGGCGACCGGCATCTTCGGCAGGTATCCTGCCCTGGTGCCCATCTTCCAGGTCTGTTTTATTGCCCTGTCTACGCCGACGGCCTCGACCGTCTCGCAGCTCGCGGTGCTGTACAACAGGAAAGCCTATGAGTCAGGGGTGTACAGCGTGATCAGCATGGCGCTGTGCGTCGTGACCATGCCGCTGATGCTGGCCGTTTTCCAAATGCTGTTTGTCAGCTGATCTTGCATATTTTACGGATCGGAGTATAATACACAGCAGGACATAGCATGTCGGACATCTGAAAACAGGTATGGAAGCGGAGGAGCTATGAATTCTAAGTTTCTGGACGATGTTACCCATGTAAAATCGAGCAGCAAAACCTTGCCAGAGCGTGTGGCTGACCAGATCAGGCAGCTCATCATTGACCGCCACATGGAAAACGGAGATCAGCTCCCGAACGAGTTTGAGCTGGCGCAGCAGCTCAATGTCAGCCGCGGCAGCGTCAGGGAGGCGGTCAAGCTGCTGGTCGCGCGCAATGTGTTGGAGCTGCGCCGCGGCAAGGGCACCTTTATCGCCGACAACACCGGTGTGGTGGACGACCCCTTTGGCTTTGCCTATCTGGAGGATGAGCCCCGGCTGGCCAATGAGCTGATGGAGATCCGCCGCCAGCTTGAGCCCTGGATCGCCGCGAAGGCGGCCGAGCAGGCGAACGATCAGGATATTGCGGAGCTCCGTGTGCTACAGTATAAGGTGGAAGAGCTGATCCAGTCCGGCCAGGATCATCTTGCAGCGGATCAGCAGCTTCATATCCGGATCGCGGACTGCACGGATAACAGGGTGCTGCATGAGCTGGTTCCAGTCATCACCTACAGCGTTCACCTTTTCGGCAAGCTGACCCAACGCAGACTGCGTCAGGAAACCATCGACACTCACGCCGCTGTGGTGGACGCCATCGCCGCCCACGATCCCGAAGCGGCCCGCGAGGCGATGCAGGAGCATTTGAAGCACAACCGCCTGTCCCTGACCGGCGCGTCCGAGTAAGTAAAGAGAACTTTGGAAAGACCTGTTTGCGAGAGATCGCAGACGGGTCTTTCGCTTTTTTAAACAAAAACCGGTTTGCGTGCCTATGCAAAACGCCAAAGCTGAAAAACATGCAGGAAAAGCATTGACAGCATGAAAAGGCTGTGCTATTTTATACTCACATGAGACGTCAGACGTCCATCTTCTAATGTGTAGCCCGCCAAGCCAAATATGAGAGAAAGGAGAAATGGAGAAAGCGGAAACCGGCGACAGTGTGCTATAATGAAATGAGAAAATGAAACGGAGGATTTAAAAATGGCAGCAGAAGTAATGCTCGACCCCACTCGACTTGTCATCGCGGCTATTATCGGTCTGGTTATCCTGTTGGTTCTGATCATCAAGTTCAAGGTTCAGGCAATGGTCTCCATTCTGGTTGGCGCAATCTGCATCGGCCTGATCGCCGGTATGCCCGCCACCACGATCATCACCGCCGTCAATGACGGTATCGGTAACACCCTCAAGGGCATCGCGCTATTGGTCGGTCTCGGCTCCATGTTCGGCGCTATCCTCGAAATATCAGGCGGCGCACAAACCCTCGCCGTGACCATGGTCAAAAAGTTCGGCGATGAAAAAGCGGCCTGGGCCCTCGGCATCACCGGCATGGTCATCGCAATGCCCGTGTTCTTCGACGCCGGCCTCATCATCCTGATTCCCCTGGCCTTCTCTCTCGCCAAGCGCACGAAGCGTTCCACCCTGTTCTATGCCATTCCTCTTCTCGCCGGTCTCGCTGTCGGTCACGCCTTCATCCCGCCCACGCCGGGTCCCGTCCTCGTCGCCACCATGCTGGGCGTTGACCTCGGCTGGGTCATCCTTCTCGGCATCTTCTGCGGCGCCGCCGCTATGATCGTGGCCGGCCCCATCTTCGGCAAGTACTGCGGCAACAAGTACATGGTCCCCGTGCCCGACCGTATCGGCGCCCAGGAGGACATCGACGAGTCCAAGCTCCCCAAGTTCGGCACCATCGTCGCCATCATCTTCATCCCCCTGATCCTCATCATTATCAAGTCCATCGCCGGCGTTGTCCCCGCACTCTCCGGTATCCAGCCTGTCTTCAACTTCCTGGGCGAGCCCTTCGTGGCCCTGCTGATCGCCACCATCGTCGCCATGTTCCTCCTCGGCGTCAAGCACGGCTACAGCATGGAAGAGCTTGAAAAGATCATGACCAAGTCCCTCGAGCCCACCGGCCTGATCCTGCTGGTGACCGCCTGCGGCGGCGTCCTGCGCTACATGCTCCAGTACTCCGGTCTCGGCGATGTGATCGGCAATGCTGTCGCCTCCATGAATATGCCCATCGTGCTCCTCGCGTTCATCGTCGCGGTCCTTGTCCGCATCAGCGTCGGTTCCGCTACCGTCGCCATGACCATGGCTGCCGGTATTGTGGCCGCTCTCCCCGGCGTCAGCGAGCTGAGCCCGATGTACCTCGCCTGCACGGTGTGCGCTGTGGCCGGCGGCGCTACCGTCTGCTCCCACTTCAACGACTCCGGCTTCTGGCTCGTTAAGTCCCTGGTCGGCCTGGATGAGAAGACCACCCTCAAGACCTGGACCATCATGGAGACCCTGGTCGGCCTGACCGGATTCCTGGTCGCGCTTGTCATTTCCTTCTTCGTCTGATAAAGTAGAGCCATCGAAATCTGAAAAAGGAGACGGAACCCATGAGAGATGCAAAAGAACTGACCAGTCAGAAAATGCGCAAGGTCGCGCCTGAGCTCGACCCCCTGCGCCTCGGCACCGGCTGGAAACTGGAGGATCTGTCCAAGCCCCAGATCATCGTGGAGAGCACCTTCGGCGACAGCCATCCCGGCTCTGGCCATCTGGATCAGCTTGTCGAGGCCGCCTGCCGCGGCATCGCGGACGCTGGCGGACACGGCGCGCGCTACTACGCCACCGACATCTGCGACGGCGAGAGCCAGGGCACCGACGGCATCAACTTCAGCCTCGCCAGCCGCGAGATGATCGCCAACATGATCGAGATCCACGCCAACGCCACGCCCTTTGACGGCGGCGTCTATATGGCGAGCTGCGACAAGGGAATGCCCGGCAATCTCATCGGCATGGCCCGCGTCAACATCCCCTCCGTGATGGTCACGGGCGGCACCATGAGCGCGGGGCCTGAGCTCCTGACGCTTGAACAGCTTGGCATGTACTCCGCGCAGTATGAGCGCGGCGAGATCGACGAGGCGCGCTTCACCTGGGCCAAATGCAACGCCTGCCCGAGCTGCGGCGCCTGCAGCTTCATCGGCACCGCCTCCACCATGCAGATCATGGCCGAGGCCATGGGTCTGAGTCTGCCAGGCTCTGCGCTGCTCCCGGCCACCAGCCCCGATCTTCTGGACTACGCCTACCGCGCCGGCAAGCAGGCTGTTGAGCTCGCGTGGCAGGGTCTCAAGCCTACCGATATCGTGACCATGGACAGCCTGGAGAACGCGATCTTGGTTCATGCGGCAATCTCCGGCTCCACCAACACCCTGCTGCACCTGCCCGCCATCGCCCACGAGTACGGTCTGGAGATCGACGGCGACACCTTTGACCGGCTGCACCGCGGCGCGCACTATCTGCTGGATATCCGTCCCGCCGGGCGCTGGCCCGCTGAGTTCTTCTACTATGCCGGCGGCGTGCCCGCCATCATGGAGGAGATACGGGATGTCCTGCACCTGGACGCCATGACCGTAACCGGCAAGACCCTGGGCGAGAACCTGGACGAGCTGAAAGCCAACGGTTTCTATGAGCGCTGTCAGAAGTGGTTGGATGAGGCGAACGCCAAGTACGGCATCCACGTCACGAAGGAAGACATCATTCGCCCCTATGACAAGGCCATCGGCACCGACG
>CAMKAP010000149.1 GCA_946410505.1 uncultured Clostridia bacterium | reverse complement strand
ATCAGGGCCATTTCTATCAGGGCGTCGACTGGCTGAGCTGGGTGCTGCTGTTCCACATGGTGCCCTGCTGCGTCCCCTGTGCAGTAATCGGATTCAAGCACTGGTCCAGACTGAAAAAAGAAGCGAAAGCATAAAGACGGTCTTGCCGTCCGTTCATAATCGTTATGACAGAGATCCAACTTCAAATCTCTCATATCGACTGCGCCGCCTGCGTGGAACGGATCGACCGGGCTCTTTTGTCGCTCCCCGGGGTGGAGGAGGCCGCGGCCAACTATGCCTCCGGCAAGGTGGCGATCCGCTATGATGAGACGCGTCTGGAGATCGACGACCTCGCCCGCTGTGTTAAGAAAGCGGGCTATGAGGTGCCGCTGGATCGGATTGAACTCCGCTGTACGGTAGCGGATGCCGAAACCGCCGAGGCGCTGCGGGAGGCGCTGCTTTCCGTCCCCAGCGCGTATCGTGCGGAAATGGGAAACGGCGGTGTGACCGTCTCGCTCTGGCCGATCGGGACTGACAGCCGTCGCCTGATCCTCGCAGCCCGCGAAGTCGGCGTCTGGGCTGAGCTGGGTGAGGTCGAAAGCGGCGAAGAGGAAGCCGAGCTTTCCCACCGTTTTTCCGTTCTGCGCACGCTGATCCTCTCAACGGCGCTGACCATGCCGCTGCTGTGGGATCTTCCGCCCTTTGTCCAGCTCGTGCTCGCGACGGCTCTGCAGTTCGGTCCCGGCCTGTACTTCTACCGCAACGCCATCCGTGGATTGCGGAGTAAAACCATGGGCATGGATCTGTTGATCGCGCTCTCGACGATGGTCATCTATCTCTACAGCGCGGTCGTCTGCTTCACGGTGCATGAGGAGATCAAGCTGTATTTCCTCAGCGACGGCGTGCTGACCTCGCTGATTCTCTTTGGGCGCTATCTGGAGGCCATGGCGGTCACCCAGACCCGCGGCGCCGTCCGGAAGCTGCTGCGCCTTCAGCCGAGCACGGCGCTGGTGCTGCGCGGCGGAGAAGAAAAAGAGCTGAGTATCGACGAGATCGAAGAACACGACCTGATCCGCGTCCGCCCCGGCGAGCGCATCCCGGTGGACGGGATGGTGCTGGAGGGCGAATGCTCGGTGGACGAGTCCATGCTCACCGGCGAGAGTCTGCCCGTGTTCAAGCAGCCGGGCAGCAAGGTCGCGGGCGGCACGCTCAACCGCTCCGGCAGTGTGCTCGTCTCCGCAGAGAGGCTGGGCAAGGACTCCGCCCTGCAGCAGATCGTGGAGCTGGTACAGCGCAGCCAGAACAGCAAAGCGCCGATCCAGCGTCTGGCAGACCGGATCGCCGCCGTTTTCGTTCCCTGCATCATCGGTATCGCGCTGCTGGTATTCGCGGTCTGGTTCTTTTGGTCCGCGCCCGGAGATCTCGGAAAAGCGGTGTACACCGTCTGCGGCGTGCTGGTCATCGCCTGTCCCTGCGCGTTGGGGCTGGCAACGCCCGCCGCCCTGATGGTCGGCGCGGGACGGGCCGCTGAGCTCGGCGTCCTGTTCAAGGGCGGCTCCGAGCTTGAGCGTGCGTTCAAGGTCGATACGGTCGTCTTCGACAAGACGGGGACGCTGACCGTCGGGCGGCCGGAGGTCACGGAGATCTTCGCCGCAGAGGAAACAGACGCGGAGGAGACGATCGCCCTGGCCGCCGCTCTGGAACGGCTGAGCGAGCATCCGCTGGCCGCGGCAGTCACGGCTTATGCGCAGGGACGTCGCTCTGCCGCGCTACCGCCTGTCATAAAGGGCTTTCACAGTCTTCCCGGATATGGGGTGAGCGGAGAGTTGGACAGCTGCCGCGTGCTCTGCGGCAACCGGGAGTTCTTGGAGCAGGAGAATATTAATACTGCGTCGCTGCCTTCTCTCGATTCGCGTGTTCTGACCGAGATCTGCGTCGCGGCTGGCGGAAAACTCCTCGGCGCGCTCTATGTCTCGGACCGTCTTCGCGGCGAGGCCAGGGAGACAGTGGAACGTCTCAAGGCATCCGGTATCGAGGTTTGGCTGCTGACCGGAGACAATGAGGTAACCGCGGAGGCCGTTGCCGGACAGTGCGGCGTCACGCATGTCCACGCCCGCGTCCTCCCGGGAGACAAGGCAGCTTTTGTAGAGGCGCTCAAGGCAGAGGGAAAAACCGTCGCCATGGTGGGAGACGGGATCAATGATGCCCCGGCTCTGGCTGCTGCCGATCTGGCCGTGGCCGTGGGCAGCGGAACGGACATTGCCATCGACTGCGCCGGGATCGTTCTGCCCGGCAGCGATCTGCGGCGCGTGCCGCTCGCCTTGCGCATCTCCCGCGCCACTATCCGCACGGTGCGCCGGAACTTCGCCTGGGCGCTGCTGTACAACGCCGTCTGTATCCCCCTTGCCGCGATGGGCTTTGTCAATCCCTCGATGGCCGCGGCCGCGATGTCGCTGTCCTCGCTGGGTGTGCTGCTGCATTCGTTGCTGCTGAATAAGATCGGAGAAGAGAAATGAGAACAGAACAAGTCGAGATCCGCATCCGCGGCATGATGTGCCGGAGCTGCGTCAAAGAAGTAGAAGCGCTGCTTCTGCATACCAGGGGCGTGCTGGATGTGAAGGTTGTCTATGCCAAAGGTCTGGCCTCACTTCGCTATGACCCGGAGCTGGTCAGCCTGGAAGAGATCGAGCGGCGCATTCGCGACGGCGGCTATGAGACGGGAGCGCGGACCGCCCGTGATTATGCGCTGGACGGTGTTTGCCTTGCGCTCACTGTGCTTTTGGCCTGGTTTCTTCTGCACGGCAAAGCGTCTGCCCCGGCTTTGAGCGAGGGCTCGGGTTTCGTCGCCATTTTCCTGGCCGGCCTTCTCACAAGCCCGCACTGTGTCGGTATGTGCGGCGGCATTCTGCTGGGGCAGAGCGCGAGCAGCCGTTCTCCGGCTTTGGCTTCTTCAAGCTACAATGCGGGGCGCGTCCTTTCCTATACGCTTGTCGGCGCGATCTTCGGAGCGTTGGGAACGGTCATCCGCTATACCATCAGCGTGAAATCCATGGTTTTCACCATGCTTGGGCTGGCCGTGGCGCTGCTTGGGCTGAACATGTGGGGTCTGCTGCCGGGGCTGCGCGCGCTCTTCCCGGAGCAGAACAGCGCATGCCGCCTGAGCGTCGACACACGGGGTCGGTTAGCAGGCCGCCCGCTTGTGATCGGCTTGCTCACCGGCGTGATGCCCTGCGGCCCGCTGTACGCGATGTGGCTTCACGCGATCACGGGCGGCAGCGCGGCCTACGGCGCGATGAGCATGCTGGCCTTCTCGCTGGGCACCGTGCCGCTGATGCTGCTCTTCGGCGCCGTGGGTTCGATCCTGCCGAAGAAATGGAACAAATACCTGCTCAAAGGCAGCGCAGTGATCGTCGTCGCCATGGGGCTGAAAATGCTGATCCGCGGGCTTCTGCTTTTGCGTTGACCGGTCTTTTTCGTCGTGGTACAATGAGGGCGAGGTGAGTTACCATGCCTTTGATCGTTGATAAAGAGGCCGTTCGCAAAGAAATCCTGATGGCCTTTGAGCGCTGCATTGAAAAGAAACCCATGACGAAGATCACCCTGCGGGATATTGCGGAGGAAGCCGGGATGTCGCATCCCAAGCTCCTGCACTATTTTGAGAGCCGGGACGATCTGGTCGTGAGCTATCTGCGCTATACCAAGGACTATATGACCGAGAAATGCAAGCTCTGGTTTGCAACGCATCCGCGCGCGGATTACGAGAGCAACCTCGCCTACATGAACGCTTTCATGGCCTATGTGGCCAAGGGCGATCCCGAAGAGAAGCGTCCCAACGCCACTACGCAGACCTATGTGCTGGCGCATTACAGCGACGTAGTCGCGGATCTGGTCAAGGGGGAGTTTCGCGAGTGGCGCGAGACCATGGAGCAGTGCCTCGTGGCGATCTACGGCCCGGAGGTCGGACACCGTGAGGCCGAGGCCATGATGATCCTCATTGCAGGAACCTTCATCTGCAACTACAACGGCGCGCTGACCGGCGAGATCAGCGACAATATTATTGGATATCTGGGAAATCTGACACATTCATAAAAAGGATGATTGCATGAAGATTCATGTGCTGCAGTGCGGAAGCATCCGCGTCGATCCGACTGTTCCCTTTGGCAAACGGCTCGATCTGATCGAAGCGGCAAAGCAGCTCACAGCAGCGGATAAAAATAGGATCACGCTTCCCGTCTTCACCTATCTGATCGAGCACCCGAAGGGACTGATCCTTGTGGATACCGGCTGGTGCCGGGATATAAGTCCCCGGGGCGTGTACGACCCCAAGGCGGCAGCCGCGGTTCTCCCGTCGCAAATGGCAGCGCTCTTTCATCCCTTTGTACCGAAGGGGATGGCGATCCACGAGCAGCTGGCAGACTTGGGCATTCAGCCGGAGGATCTGGACTATGTGCTGCTGACGCATCTCGACGTCGACCATGTGTCGGGGCTCCGGCACGTGAACAAGGCTAAGCACATCGTCCTGCCGGAATACGAATACTATTGGTCCTGCCGCACCGTGTACAAGACCCGGCAGCCGCAGGATCTCTGGATCCAATACCCCATGGAGCGCCCGTTTTACCGTGGTTCGCCGCTCGGCCCGAACCATTGGGTCATCGATCTGTTCGGAGACGAGAGCATCCAACTGGTCAATGTGCCCGGTCATACGGAAGGCCAGGCGGCGGTTGTGATCCGAAACGGCAAACGCTTTGTCCTTCTGACGGCGGACGCAGCCTTCTCTCCGCGCAACTGGCAGGAGAGCATCGTACCGGGCTACGGCTTCGCCCGAGATTTTCAGAGGAAGAGCCTCCGCTGGATCGCGGGCATGGCCGCAGACCCGAACTGCGCCGCCGTGCTGTGCAGCCACGACCCGGACGTCAAGCCGGGAGTGATAACCATATAAAAAGAAGAAATTATTCATGCATCATTAATGGCCGGGAATGATACCACAACAGTATCACTCCCGGTCTGCTTTTTCCCATTTCAAATATTATTACAGTGAACATGCGGATTAACGAACCAAACGAAGTGGACAAAGGGGTCCAGGTCGTAAAACTTTTTCGTTTCTCTTTTCGATTTTGAACTTTTTTCTCTTATGTGTCCGATTCCTGTACTAAACGCGAAAGCTCGAAAAACCGCATAAATAAAGGGAATAATAATAAACGCCCTGAGAAGTCCAAACCCAAGGGGTTCAGATCTCTCAGGGTGTTTCATTCTTTTGGGGATCCATTTAAGCGATCCGTCGTGCTTGTCGTGTTGAGGC
>CAMKAP010000148.1 GCA_946410505.1 uncultured Clostridia bacterium | reverse complement strand
GAGGGCGGCCGGTTCGACCGTCTGTGTTCTTCTTCCTTTTCCCCGGGAGGCCTCCGGCCTTCCGGGGGCCCCAAGAGAACGACGGTAAGATCAACCGGCCGCCCGGGAGGGCGGCCGGTTTGGCTGTTATCAGGATGAGTTACTGCGTTTGGATGGCGGGAAGCGTGAACTCCGCGGCGAAGTGATCGCCCTCCCGGCGGGTCTCAAAGCGGCCGCGCATGGCGGACATGATCTTCTCACAGGTGCGCAGACCGATCTTGGTGCTCTCCACCCGGGGGGCGCTTTTGGCCGCGGCGTTGGAGACCGTGACGGAGAGCTCACCGTCCCGAAGCTCGGACACGATCATTACAGGCTCGGCGGGATCGGCGTATTTGCGGGCGTTGGACACCAGATTGTCCAGCACGCGCTTTAAATATAGGGGATCGGCCTGCACCTCGGTCTCACCCGTAAACTCAATGCGCCGTACGGTGAAGCCCGTGTCCGTCAGGTCAAACTCCGCCTCGCCCAGCAGCTGCTCCAGCAGCAGGCGGGCGTCGTAGCGCTCCATGTTCAGCTGCAGCTCCGCGCGGCCGAAGACCAGAAAATACTTGAAGAGCTCGTCGGTGAGGTCCTTCAGCTCCACCGCCTTGTCATAGGCCGAGGCAGCAAACTGCCGGCTGTGCTCGGCGTCGCCGGGGTTTTCATTCAGAAGCTCCAGATAACCCAGCAGACTCGTCATGGGCGTGCGGATGTCGTGGGAGATGGCGGTGATGAGCTCGGAGTTTGCCTCCCAGGCCCGGCGCTCGCCGGACATGCGCTCAATGACCGCGCCGCGCATATGATCCATCTCCGAGGCGAGCTGGCTCAGCTCGTCCACGCCGTCGGTGGTGATGGGCGCGTCCAGATCTCCGGCACCGATGGCCCCGGCCTCCCGGGACAGGCGGATGATCCGGCTGGTCAGGCGCCGGATATAGCTGAACATGACCGCCACAAAGGCGAGACTGCCCAGCAGAACCGCGATGATGCGGTTTACGTTATCCTCCCGGATGCTAGTGCTGTCCTCAATGCGCACATACTGCAGACCGTCGACAAACTGCATGGGGTAGAGCTTGCCGTAGACGGCGGAGTACTGGGGGCGGACCAGGCCGCCCGTGGCTGAGCGGGGGTCGAGACCCAGATCCTCGGCGGTGTAGACGCTGACCGTCACAAAATCGTGCCTTCCGTTCCAGCGGGAGACGGCGGCGCTGTCCCGGCCGGAGACCTCGTTGAGGCTCACGTAGCCGGCAAAGTCCGCATAGTATTCCGCCTGCCGGGAGGCCACGGCGTTCGGACTCAGATAGAGCCGCTGCAGTGCGAGACTTGCGGCGCCGTATGCCAGAGTGAAGACGGCCAGGGCGCAGATCAGGCTTATCAGCAGCATGTAAAGCATTTTCGCGTCCAGCGAGCGGGGGAGACGAAAGCATTCAGTCAATCTGATAACCCCTTCCCCAGACCGTACGGAGGATCTTCGGCTTGGACGGGTTCTCTTCGATCTTGCGGCGCACGTTCAGCACGTGCACCATGACCGTGTTGCCCGAGCCGGAGAGGAACTTCTCACCCCAGACGGCCTCGTAAAGCTCCGACGCGGTAACCACCTTGCCCCGGTTTTTCACCAGATACTCCAGGATCGCATACTCCGTGTCCGTCAGGGTGACGGGCTTGCCCATGGCCTTGACGCTGTGGGCCGACAGGTCGATCTCCAGCCCCTCGATGTTCAGCGTGGAGGCGGGCTTGCCCCGGTATTGCTGATAGCGGCGCAGGAGGGAGGAAATTTTGGCGATCAGCTCCGCCTGGGAGAAGGGCTTGGAGAGAAAGTCATCCCCGCCGCTCTGATAGGCGGCGACCCGGTCCCGCTCGGCGGACTTGGCCGTCAGAAAGAGGACGGGAGCGTTGGAGGTCTCCCGCAGCTTCGCGCAGGTCTCCAGCCCGTCCATGCCGGGCATCATCACGTCCAGCACCACCAGGTCGGTGTCGGGATTTGCGCGGATGTAGGCCACGGCCTCGGCCCCGTCGGCGGCCTCCGCCACAAAATAATTGTCTTTCAGCAAAAGAGAGAGAACATTCCGGATGTCCGGATCGTCATCTACTATGAGGATACGGGAAAGCGCGGCCATGGCAGCCACCTCCGTTGTTTCTTATGGTTTTTGTGCGCTTATTGTAACACATTTTTCCCGGGAAACAAACGGGCCGGGAAAGATTTAAGGAATCTTAAGATACACGGGCTGTATGATGTGCTATAATACAGCCGCGCCGGAAAAAGACGCATCCGTGACGACAACTGCGGTGCAGAGCTCCGCATGATCATTTAACTCTCAGGAGGATACGATATGAAGAAAAACATCCGCTCCCTGCTGTGCGTGCTTCTGGTCCTGGCCATGGCACTGAGTCTTGCCGCCTGCGGCAGCGAGAAGAGTGAGACGCCGGAGAACAAGGACAGCGAGGCCACCGTCACCGATTACGTGTACAAAGCCGAGTTCCAGCCTATCCAGGTGCCCGAGAACAGCTATCTCAATCCCCGCGCCTACACCGAGGACGGCTTTTACGCCAGCTCCTATGAAAAGGTGGACGAGCGGGAGCTCGAAGAGGGCGAGACCCTGGAATACGAGGGCCAGCTCGACATTTACGGCGCGTCCCTCTACTTCGTCTCCAATGACGGCAAGCTGAAAAAGCTGGACGCCTATCAGCCCATGACCGCTCCGGAGGACACCGAGGACCGCACCAACTACAGCTCCGGCTCAGACCTTCTGGGCCTCTGCCTCACGCCGGAGGGCAAGCTCATGGCCGTCGAGCAGGTCTACGTCAGCTGGTTTGACGGAAGCCCCGAGGAGATGCAGAACGACACCGCCTGGGACAAGTGGCGCTATGAGCGCAGCTACTACATCCGCATCCTGGACCTGGACGGCAGCGAGATCAGCTCCAGCCCGCTGGATTACCCCGTGGGTGAGGACACCTATTTTAACATCAGCACCCTGTATCTCGACGACAAGGGCAACGCCCTGATTCCGGCCGATATGATGCTGCTGGGCGTGGCGCCGGACGGAAGCGTCGCCTATGAGATCGAGAGCGACGAATACCTCAACAGCATCGTCCGCCTTAGGGACGGGCGGATCGGCGTGACCTCCTGGGGCGACAACGGCATGGCCCTTTTGATCGTCGATTCCGAGAACGGAACGCTCGGCGAGCAGGTGAGCCTGCCCGGAAACGCCTATGATCTGCTGCCCGGCGGCGGGGACTACGACCTGTGCTTCCGCAGCGGCTCCAATCTCTACGGCGTCAAGCTGGAGACCGGTGAGAGTGAAAAGATCCTCAACTGGATCAACTGCGACATCAACGGCGATTACATGAGCGGCCTCAACATCCAGCCCGACGGCACCATCACCGGCGTGATGAGCAACAACCGCGGCGAGAAGAGCGACACCGAGTTCGTGACGCTCTCCCGCGTTCCGGCAGACTCTCTGCCCGTAAAGGAGACCCTGACCCTGGCCGTCATGTATCTGGACTATGACATGAGCGACCGGCTCATCGAGTTCAACCGCAAGAACGACAAGGTGCGCATCGAGCTGCGCGACTACTCCGAGTACAACACCGAGGACGATTACTCCGCGGGCCTCACCAAGCTCACCACGGAGATCCTCTCCGGCAAGGTCCCCGACATCCTCTCCCTCAACGGCCTGCCCTACAGCCAGCTGGCGGGCAAGGGCCTGCTGGAGGACCTCTACCCCTATCTGGACGCAGACCCCGAGCTGAGCCGGGATGATCTCTTCCCCACGGTCCTGAAGGCCATGGAGGTCAACGAAGGCCTCTACCGTATCTGCCCCAGCTTCTCCATCCAGAGCCTGATCGGCGCCCCCTCCGTGGTGGGCGAGGAGCCGGGCTGGAACTATGACGAGTTCCGCGAGGCCCTGGCCTCCATGCCCGAGGGCTGCACTCCCCTGGATCAGTACACCACCCGCGACGGCGTGCTCAACATGCTCCTGAGCCTGGACATGAACGATTTTGTGGACTGGAGCACCGGCAAATGCAGCTTCGACAGCCAGGAATTTGTGGACATTCTGGTGTTTGCCAACTCCTTCCTGGCCGACTTCGACTGGAACAACTATGAGTGGACGCCCGACGAGAGCAGCCAGACCCGCATTGCCCAGGGCCGCCAGATGCTGATGCAGAGCGGCATTTACAGCATCGACGACGTGCTCTATAACGACATCTACTTCGGCGGTGACAGCACCTATATCGGCTGGCCCACCAACAACGGCATCGGCAACATGCTCTATCTTGCCGACGGCGCCTACGCCATGAGCGCAGGCTGCGCCAACAAGGAGGCTGCCTGGGAATTCCTGCGCAGCGTCCTGAGCAAGGACTACCAGAGCGGACTCTATGGCCTGCCCGTGCGCAAGGACGTTTTTGAGGAGAAGCTCAAGGAGGCCATGACGCCCGAGTACCAGAAGGATGAAAACGGCAACTATCTGCTGGACGAGAACGGGGAGAAGATCGAAATCTCCCGCGGCGGCGTCGGCTTTGGCGACGGCACCACCTATGAGATCTACGCTCTCAGCGAGAAGCAGGCGGCGAAGCTGCGGAATCTGATTGACACCACCACCAAGGTCATGGACCAGAACGAAGCCATCTTCGGCATCGTGCAGGAGCAGGCCGCGGCCTACTTCGCCGGCCAGAAGACCCCCGAGGAAGTGGCCCGCCTGGTACAGAGCAAGGCCAACATCTACGTCAACGAACAGCGCTAACGTCTCAACAACACAGTAAGGTCATGCGGTGGGACATCCCGCCGCATTGACCGTCTGTGTTATTATTCCTTTCCAAAACCAAAGCCGCTTTGCAGGGCTTTGGTTTTGCTATTTTGGGGTCAAGGCGGCCGATGTCTTTTTCCCGCTTGTCGGAAAGCGGGGGAGTGTGTTATACTGATTTTTCAGTAAAGAAAAATCATAGGAGCGTAATTGCCGTGTATACAAGAAATGAGACCAGACAGCTGCGGGTGGGAAGCCTCCGCCTCGGCGGCGTCGCGCCGGTGACGGTGCAGTCCATGTGCAACACCAAAACCTGGGACGTGGAGGCCACGGTCCGCCAGATCAAGGAGCTGCGCGCCGCGGGCTGCGAGATCGTGCGCCTGGCGGTGCCCGATACCCGGGCGGCCATGGCCATCGACAAAATCAAGGAGCAGGTGGACGTGCCGCTGGTGGCGGACATCCACTTTGACTACAGGCTGGCGCTTCTGTGCGCCGAGCGCGGTATTGACAAGATCCGCATCAACCCCGGCAACATCGGCGGCGAAGAGAATGTGAAGGCCGTGGCGGACGCCTGCCGGGCAAGAAACATCCCCATCCGCA
>CAMKAP010000147.1 GCA_946410505.1 uncultured Clostridia bacterium | reverse complement strand
CGGCCAGACCTTTCTGGGAGAAGGCGTGCAGCCGTTGGGGCAGGTGCTTGCCGGCTTCGGCAACAACGGCGAGGACGGTACCGAGGGCGTGCGGTATCTGAATGTGTTCGGCACCTACAGCCACGGTCCGCTGCTGCCCAAAAACCCGGCGATCTGCGATCACATTTTGCTTACAGCGCTGCAGCGCAAATACGGCACGGCGGAGCTGATGCCTCTGGACGACGCGGCGGAGCTGGCCGCCCACAACGAGATGGCGGCGAAGCTGTAAACGGAGGAATTCCATGCACCTGGACTTTGCGCCCATGGAGGGCGTTACATCCTATCTGTACCGGACGGTCCACGCCGCCTGTTTTCCCGGCGTGGACCGTTATTTTACGCCCTTTATCGCGCCGGACGGCTCCGGCCGCTTCAAGGGCGCGGCCCTGCGGGACCTGCTGCCGGAAAATAACCGGGATCTGAACCTGATCCCGCAGGTGCTCTGCAATACGGCGGAGGCCTTCCTCGCTGTGAGCCGTGAATTGGGCGACATGGGGTATACGGAGCTCAATCTGAACGTGGGCTGCCCCTCGGCAACGGTTGTTCCAAAGCACAAGGGTGCCGGGATGCTGGCCGATCTTCAGAGCCTCGATGACTTCCTGGCGGAGGTCTTTTCCCGCTGTACGCTTCGGGTCTCGGTCAAAACCCGCATGGGTCTGCAGAGCACGGCGGAGTTTCCCGCCATTCTGGAGATCTATAACAAATTTCCTCTCTCAGAGCTGATCATCCACGCCCGCGACCGGGTGGGAATGTACAAAAGCGTTCCGGATCTGGCCGCCTTTGCCGATGCCTTCCCGCAAAGCCGGGCGCCGGTCTCTTATAACGGCAATGTGGTGGGGAAGGACAGCTTTGATAAAGTTCTGTTAACTACACCTGAACTCGAGCGTATGATGCTCGGCCGCGGTGCGGTAACGGACCCGGCGCTGTTCCGCCTCCTTCGCGGGGGAGAAGTGCTGGAAGCCGAGGAACTGCGCGATTTCCTGGACAGGCTTCGCAGTGCTTTCCTGGCTGCCGGCCTGGGCGAACACTTCACGCTCTCCCGCCTCAAGGAAGTATGGTACTACGTGATCTGGAAGTTCCCGGATTCCGGCCGGATGCTGAAGGCGATCAACAAATCCCGGCATCTGGACGAGTATGAGGCTGCGGTCGCAGCGCTCTTTGCGTCCGGGCTCTTCCGGAAGGACGCCGTATTTCTCGGCTGAGAGCGCCGATGTATTCCTGCCTGTGATATGCAGATAATAGCAGAAAAAGCTTGACATCTTAAAATGGTGTTGTATAATTAGATTGTAAACAATTAAAAATGTGATGGAGGTTATGCAATGAATATCTATGATTTTACCGTGAAGACCCGCAAGGGAGAAGAAGTCCCTCTGTCCAACTACAAAGGCCAGGTCCTGCTGATCGTCAACACCGCCACGGGCTGCGGCTTTACACCTCAGTACAAGGAACTGCAGGAGATCTATGACGCCCATAAGGCGGACGGACTGGAGATCCTGGACTTCCCCTGCAATCAGTTTGCCGATCAGGCGCCCGGCACCGATGAGGAGATCCACACCTTCTGCACCGGTCGTTTCGGCATCACCTTCCCGCAGTTTGCCAAGTGTGACGTCAACGGCGAAAACGCCATCCCTCTCTATCAGTACCTGACCTCCAACACCAGCTTTGACGGCTTCAACGGCCCCATGGGTCTGATGCTCTCCGGTGTTGTGAAGAAGATGGACAAGGACTATAAGAATAACGGCAACATCAAGTGGAACTTCACCAAGTTCCTCATCGACCGCGAGGGCAACATCGTCTGCCGCATGGAGCCCACCCTGTCGATGGACAAGGTCAAGGCCGAGGTCGAGAAACTGCTGTAACAGAAAAAGAAACATCGAAACAAAGAAAACGGAGCGGGGAACCCGCTCCGTTTCCTTGTATGGGATGAGGACAAAATGAAAAAGATGAAAAACTGTCACTTGCAGGTATTATGATATCCGGAACTTGTTACGTAAACAACCGAAATTTTGTTAAACGTATGTAAAATCAGTCAAAAGCCAGGTTCCAGACGCAATCCGAAGTGATAGCACCGGGCTCGGCGGCGAGAAAGGGGAGATCCTCCGCGCCGCCCGGCGTGAGAAGCAGCGCGTGGGTGCAGCCCATGGCCTCGGCCGCGGCGGCGGCGCAGGCGCGCCGCTGAGAATCCCCGGGACAGAGAAGCTCCCGGATCCGGGCGATCCGTCCCTCTCGATAAGCGGCGGCGATCCCGTCTCCCACTGCAAAGAGATCCCCGCCGAAACAGCGGCAGTTGACAGCCTCGTAGGCGACAGCGGCGGGGGAGAGGCTCATGTGCTCCCGTCCCGCAAGCAGCGCCTCGCGTCTGGCGTTATAGTCCTCGGGAGAAAGAACGGAGACGGCCGGACCGGAGCGTGCGGGCAGCTTTTCTTCCCGGCGGTAAAGGACGCAGCGGGTGCCGATCAGATCCGCATACCAATTATAGAGAGAGCCGGAAGCGGGCAGGGTACAGACAAAATCGGCCCCACGCTCTTTGCCGAGCCTTGCGGCCGCGCGGCACAGCGCACCGCCCAGACCCAGACCTCGGTATTCGGGGTGGACAGCCACGGCGTAGAGATAGGCGGCGCGCTTTTCTCCGACGGTGAGCCCAGTGACAATATAGGCGGCGCCTGCGAGCCGACCCTCCGCGAATGCGGCGGCGCCGCTTCCCAGATCAGGCAGCAGGTCCAGAAAGGCCGCCGGAAGCTCTTCCGGGTCCTCAAAAACTCTGTGCCAGAGAGCGATCAGCGCCTCTCGGTCCTCCGGTCGGATTTCACGGATTTCCGTTTTCATCCTTTTCCCTCGCAATAAACTTTTCCAGAAGGTATTCGGGCTTGTAGCTGAGTTTGGACTGGCGCAGAGACTCCAAGCCCATGTCGTCCTCTCGGTTGATAAACTGCAGGGCGGGGTATTTCGCCATGAGCATGCGCGTCAGCTCCCGGCATACCATGGGGTAGGCGCCGTTCATGTTGATGTCGGCTTTTTCAAAATGCACGTCAAAGGTGTCCTCGTTTGCCATCTCTCCCATGGAGAAACCCACGATTCTGCCGTTTGCATAGAGAACGCCGCCCTCCAGTCCAAGTCTTTCAAAAGCGGCGAAGGCGCGGATCAGCGCGTCGTGCTCAAAGCTGATGCTGGGGTCCAGGCGATCCCGGTTTTCTTCGTTCCACTCCACCAGCATATCGAGACAGCCGGGAATCAGCTCCCGCGTCAGCGGCACAAAGCGCCAGTCGTTTTCCGCTTCAAAGCGGTTGCAGTGATTTTTCTTTCCGTGCATGGATTTGCCGGAATAGGTGGCCAGTTTCTCGGCGCGATAGATATAGTCGAAGTTTTTCGTCTCCGGCTCAAAGAAAAAGCGGCCGGGGAACTCCGCCTCCAGCATCTCCCGGTGCTTTGCGGTGACGCCGCGGATCACCAGCGGGTAGCCGCGGTAACGGGCAAACTCCTCCAGCGCGTCCACCGCGGGGCGAAGCGGACCGCTGCCGATGGGGAAGACGAAGGCAGGCTTTCCCTCGTAGCGCAGCTTGGTCAGCATACGGTCGCCGCAGCGGCAGATAAGCTGCCGGTAATACTTATCCCAGATGAAGATGTTCCCAAAGTTATAGTCGGCGGAGGGACTGTTTTCGGCGCGGACGATCTCGTCCACCCAGGGCTTGTCACACAGTGTGACGGTTTTGAAGGAAATCATAAAAAACTCAGTATGTCCGGGTACAGATCTCCCGGATCTCCTTTCTCAATGCTCGCAGATCCATAAAGGCCTCCGGCCGCTTGCTCGGATCGCGCAGCAGAGCGGAGGGGTGGTAAGTGGCCATATACATACGGCCGTTCAGCGTAAACCACTGACCGTGTTCTCGTGTGATGCGGAAATCGTCCTTGATGATGCCCATGGCGGCGATGCGTCCCAGGCAGACGATGATTTTCGGGTCCACCAGCGCGATCTGCCTGTTCAGCCACCCGCGGCAGGCAAGCTGCTCGGCGGGCTGGGGGTCCCGGTTGCGGGGCGGACGGCACTTGACCATGTTGGCAATGTAGACCTTGTCGCGGTCCAGATCGATCATCTGCAGCATGCTGTCCAGCAGCTTTCCCGCCGGACCGACAAAGGGCACGCCCTGCAGGTCCTCCTGCTCGCCGGGGCCCTCGCCGATGAGCATGATTTCGCTCTCGGGGTTTCCGACGCCGAAGACCAGATTGCTCCTGGTCCGGCCCAACTCGCAGCCCTGGCAGCCGGCACATTCACGCCGCAGGCTGTCCCATGCTTTCTGATCCACCATGGCTCATTCCTCCGTCCCGGCACAGAGCGCCAGCAGCAGCTCCCGTCGGTTGTTGTCCGGGTATTCCATCACATATTCCAGCAGAAAATCCAGCATCTCCCCCACGGCGCGGCCGCGCAGCCCCAGAGCGGTCAGGTCCGACCCGCTGACTGCCAGATGCTTGAGAGAGAAACATTCGCCGCTCTTGAGGATCCGGCGCAGCTCCCGGCTCTCATGGCCGCCGTTAAAGGCGTCATAACAGGCCAGGGCGCAGCGAACCGTCTCCACGCCGTACTGCTTGAGCCAGCGTTTCCGGTCCAGATCCCTCCGGGGCAGCGGAGAAGCGAGGATCGCGCAGCTGTCCGCGGCGAGGCGGATCGTGGCGTTGTCGAGACGAAGCGCGCTGAGAAAGCCCTCCGGCGAGTCGATACAGCCTGCCTGCAGCAGGACGCGGCAGAGCCCCGCCCAGCGGGGCTGAGCTTTGCGCGGCAGGCGGGAGAGCCGATGCAACAGCGCGGGATCGGGCAGACCGGGGGCGAGGTAGGCAGAGAGCAGGCCGAGCTCGATCAGCGTATACATCGTCTCGGGGGAGCGGGTGAGCAGCAGTTTTTCCACCTCTTCCCGCACGCGCTCGGCGGCGAGACAGGCGGCAAGCGGCGCCTTGGCCCGGATACCCTCCATGGTAAACAGATCCACCGTGAAGCCCAGACGGGCGGAAAAACGCAGCGCGCGGAACATGCGCAATGCATCCTCCTCAAAGCGCTCCTCCGGGTTTCCCACGCAGCGGATGAGCTGGCGGCGAATATCCTCCGCGCCGCCGAAGGGGTCTGCCAGGAGCCCGTCGGCGGAGAGGGCGATAGCGTTCATGGTAAAGTCCCGCCGGCTCAGATCCGCCGTCAGATCGCCGACGAACTGAACCATATCGGGGTGCCGGTGATCGGCGTATGATCCCTCGGTGCGGAAGGTGGTCACCTCCACCGCGTGGGAATCCACCAGCACGGTGACGGTCCCATGGCGCACACCGGTGGGCCGGGAGTTGGGAAAAACCTCCATGATCTCCGCCGGCAGGGCGCCG
>CAMKAP010000146.1 GCA_946410505.1 uncultured Clostridia bacterium | reverse complement strand
GGATGGCGTCCTCGTCGGTGATGTTGTCGGCGATGGCCCACATCTTCTCCCAGTCAAACTGCTTGGTGTAGAGCCACATGCGGTGATAGAGGTTGGTCTCGTCGATGTAAAGGTCCATCATGCCCGGATAGGGACGGCCGATCTGGGCGATGTTCGTGTCGCGGAATCTGCGGCGCACCTGTGCGGCGCGGCACCAGTCGGCGATTTCTCTGTCCACCTCGGGGTCGCCGCCCTCGACGACGCCGGTAATGACCGCGTGACGCTTGCCGGCGCGCTCCAGGTCCGCCACCATCTCGCCCACGGCGCCGCAGGCGTAGAGCTCGCCCAGCCAGGTGGCAGTGTCGGTGTTGGGATAATCGGGGGCTTTCTTCTTCTGGAGGTTCACAAGCACCACGGGCACGTCCAAATCGCGGACGGCGGGCAGCATGTTGTAGCTCGTCGCGTAGGTCAGAAGCTGGAGGATCACCAGGTCCACGTCGGCGGCACGGAATATGTCGCCTGCGGCCATGGCGGCCTCTTTGGTGGTCACGAGACCACCGTCAATGAGCTCCACAGAGTCGGGAATACGCTTCTTAAAATCCGCGTACTGACTCTCGAACTCGGGGACCAGGGACGGAAACTGGGGCAAATATGCGCCCAGCGCGATGGAGAAAACGCCGATTCTTGCTTTGGTGTTGACTAACATTTCCATACCTCCGGTTTACTTTGTTGGCACCCCTTCTTCGCAGCGGCAGATGCAAGGCGAAAGAAGGAATGTTGATTCTTTATCCGATTGCCTTATGCTGTACCAGGAGATTTCCTATGGCCGTGGCCTCGATGGGCAGGGCAATCACTTTTTTGCCGCTGGCCTTTTCCGTGAGACCGTTGAGGAAGGCGTTCTTGGCACCGCCGCCGACAATGTAGATGCAGTCATAATGCCTGCCGGTGTTGTGCTGCAGCTCCTGTATAGCGTTCATATAGCTGAGAGCCAGGCTGCGATAGGCGCAGCGGAAGTAATCCCCCACAGTCTGCGGTCTGCTCTGCAAAGAGTCGTCAAAGGCGGCCTTCATGCTCTCAGGAGCCAGGAAAACCTGGGCATTTGCGTCCACCGTCTCCTCAAAGCCGCTCCGTTCCGCCTCGTGTACGATCTCCGGAAAAGGCTTTCCGGGGCAGAGCTCGTCACGCAGGCGGTTGATGAGCCACATGCCCATGATGTTCTTCTGATAGCGGTTATATCCTACGCCGCCCTCGTTGGACCAGTTGGCCAGCTCCGAAGCCTCATTGGTAATGGGCTTCGTCGTCTTGACGCCCAGCAGACTCCAGGTGCCGGAGGAGATATAAGGCTGCTCCGTCTCCATGGGGATGCCCTCCACAGCAGAACCGGTATCATGCGTAGCGCAGAGGACCACCTGGATCCCCTCGTACGTACCGATCACGGTACCTGGCTGGCTCAGATGGCAGAAAAGGTCCTGCGGCAGACCCAGAGCCTGAATGATGGCCGGATCATATTCGCCGGTCTCGGCAGAGACCATGCCGCCGGTGGTGGCGTTGGTGTACTCGTGCGCTTTGACGCCGCAGAGCTTGTACATCAGGTATTCGGGCATCATCAAAAAATCCGTCACGCCCTCGAGACGCCCGGCAAGCTTGTCTGCATAGAGCTGATACACCGTATTGAAAGGCTGGAACTGGATGCCGGTCCGGCGATACAGCTCGGAAAAAGCGATCTTTGCATGCACCTCGGGGATCACCGCCTCGGTGCGGCTGTCACGGTAAGCGTAGCAGGGGCGCACTTCCTCGCCGCCATTCATGAGGATGTAATCCACGCCCCAGGTGTCTACGGAGAGGCTGCGGATACCCTCGAAACGCTCTTTAGCGATCCGGATGCCCTCCTTCACATGGGAATAGAGCTCATCAATGTTCCAGGTCAGGTGTCCGTCCAGCATCTGTACGCCGTTGGGAAAGCGGTAGACCTCTTCGGTCTGCATCACGCCATTCTCCATCCAGCCCACAATATGGCGGCCGGAGGAAGCGCCGATGTCGATTGCGAGGTATTTGTTCATGGCAAAGCCCTCCTGTTTCTACTGATAATATCATATAGATCAGGAGGGCTTTTTCCAAGGTCCGCAGTTTTTAAAAAACTGTCCTTATTTGCAATCTCTGTATTTCTTCGGCGTCATGCCAAAGCGCTGGTGAAAAATGCGGTGGAAATAGCTGATGTTCTCATAACCAACTTCACGGCCTATATCCTCCACGCGCTCCCGTGTGTTGCGCAGCAGCCAGGCGGCCTGACTCAGGCGCTTTTCCTGCACCAGTTCCGTATAGCTGCGTCCCGTATTGCGGAGAATGAAGCGGCTGAGACCGGATACCTCATAATTCAGGTCCTCCGCGAGTTCCGTGAGACTTCCGTCCCGATACCGTTCCTCCACATATCGCAGCGTCCGCACCGTGATCTCCTGCTCCTCATCCGCAGCATAGAGAAGGTCCGTGTGGCTCAAGAGCTGGGCGAACAGAAGCCCCATGGTAAGCTGCAGGATCCCCCGCTTGTTGGGCGTGTCCTGGATCAGCGTCCAGATCAGGTTTTCCACCAGATTTTGTACGGGGAGATAATCCGTCACACGATAGAGCAGATAATCCACTCCGCCGTCTCCGCGCAGCGCTCCTAAAACGAAACGCCGCAGCGGCGTCTCTTCATCGCCCAGGAAATGGAGGATGCCTCCGAGGAATTCCGGTCTAACGATGAAATTTACCGCAAGATCGTTTTCTCCCGCTGCCTGAATGGACTGCCTTGCATTTTGTCCGAGAAGCAGCAGCTCCCCGGGCCGCAGCAGGATCTCATTGCCGTCCACGGTATGTCTCGTGGTGCCCTGGCACATATAGACCATCTCCACATAGTCGTGGGTATGCTCTGGAAAGGCGATGAAACGGGTATGGGGCCGCACGGCGATCAGCTTGTCCTTTTCCAGCAGCTTCTCTCCGCTGATCACGTCGCGGCTGCCGTCCATATATATGCTGCGGTCGATGCTCCGCCGCCCGGCGAGGATTTCCCGCTCTTCTTCCGTGATGCGGGAAAGCCTCTCTATGATTGCCTCGTTCATGCCCATTCCCCCTCAGAAAATACAGAAAATCAAAGGATAGCGCAAGCGTCTGAACACAAAATCTGTCCTTATTCTACACATTTTTGAAGCACTGTGCAAGTATCCAAAGGAATTCGAAAAACAGGCTGCGAAAGCCGCGTTTTTTCTGTGCATTTCGCCGATTGACAAATTTGCGGCCAAGCCGTTATAATCGGTATAACTTTAAGACGACCCAGAGAGATCGGCAAGAAAAATGATATGGGACGGTTTCCGTCTTTCCTTTGTCTTGCCGTTTTGTGCAAGGCTTTTTTGTTACGGAGGAATCTGCGCATGCTCGTTTTTGACAAGGTCAAAAGAATCTGCTGCGAGGGAGCCGCGCCTTTCATTGGGGATGTTTCTGCGGCTTTTGCCTGCCTGAATCAAAGTCAATACGCCCTATTGCCCGGTTTTTGCGATGTGCATGTGCATTTTCGTGAGCCGGGTTTTTCTTATAAGGAGACAATTGCGACGGGGACTGCGGCGGCGGCCCGCGGCGGTTATACCGCGGTATGTACGATGCCGAACCTGGACCCGGTGCCGGACAGTGCGGAGCATCTGCATGCACAGACGGAGATCATCGAGCGCGATGCCCGTATCGCCGTCTATCCCTATGCTGCGATCACGGTCGGAGAAAAAGGGAATGAAATTGCCGATCTGGAAGCCATGGCCGACCGGGTGATCGCCTTCTCCGACGACGGGCACGGCGTACAGGACGAAGGGCTTATGCGCGAGGCCATGCAAAGGGCCAGGGCGCTGGGAAAGCTGATTGTCGCCCACTGCGAGGACAACAGTCTCCTGCGCGGCGGCTATATCCATGACGGCGCTTACGCCGCAGCACATGGGCACCGCGGCATCTGCTCCGAGAGCGAGTGGGGGCAGATCGCACGGGATCTGGAGCTGGCCGCCCAGACCGGCTGCGGCTACCATGTATGCCATATCTCCACCAGGGAAAGCGTGCAGCTCATCCGGGAGGCAAAAAAAAGCGGTGTGGATGTTACATGCGAGACAGCGCCCCACTATCTCCTGCTGGATGAAAACGATCTGCAGGAGGACGGGCGTTTCAAGATGAATCCCCCGCTTCGGGCAAGAGAAGATCGCGAGGCTCTGCTGGAGGGGCTGTGTGACGGCACCATCGACATGATCGCCACCGACCACGCGCCGCACAGCACAGAGGAGAAATCCAGGGGCCTCGAAAAGAGCGCCTTCGGTATTGTAGGCATTGAGACCGCCTTTCCCCTTCTCCATACCGGTCTTGTAAAGAAGAATATCCTCCCCGTGGAAACCCTTGTATCTCTTCTCGCCGCGAACCCGCGCGCTCGTTTTCGGATCCCTCTCGGGAATGACTTCTCTGTCTGGGATCTGGATGAGGAATACAGGATCGACCCCCGGGAGTTTCTCTCCAGGGGCAGAGCCACTCCCTTTGCCGGGCAGACCGTGTCCGGCCGCTGCAAGCTCACTGTGTACAACGGAAACGTTGTCTACTCTGAAGCATAATCGATTCGGAGGCATAAGAAATGGCAAAACGCACGGACATCAAGAAGGTTCTTATCATCGGCTCCGGCCCTATCGTGATCGGCCAGGCCGCGGAATTTGACTACGCGGGCACGCAGGCCTGCCTGGCTCTGAAGGAAGAGGGCTACGAGGTGGTGCTGGCAAACTCCAACCCCGCGACCATCATGACCGACACCTCCATCGCTGACAAGGTGTATATGGAGCCGCTGACGCTGGAATACATCGCCAAGATCCTGCGCTATGAGCGCCCGGACGCCATCGTCCCCGGCATTGGCGGCCAGACGGGCCTGAACCTCGCCATGCAGCTGGAGCGCAAGGGCATCCTGCGCGAATGCGGCACGCGCCTTCTCGGCACCAGCAGCCGCAGCATCGAGCGTGCAGAGGACCGTGAGCTTTTCAAGGAGATGTGCCAGTCCATCGGTGAACCGGTCATCCCCTCCGAGATCACCTATGACCTGGAGCAGGCGAAGCAGGCTGCCGCGCACATCGGTTACCCCGTCGTACTGCGTCCCGCCTTCACCCTCGGCGGCACCGGCGGCGGCTTTGCCAACAACGAGGCCGAGCTCATTGAGATCGGCACCAACGCTTTCCGCCTCTCCCCCGTCCATCAGGTGCTGGTGGAAAAGAGCGTCAAGGGCTACAAGGAGATCGAGTTTGAGGTCATGCGCGACTCCAACGACACCGCCATCACCATCTGCGGCATGGAGAACGTGGATCCCGTAGGCGTGCACACCGGCGACTCCATCGTCGTGGCACCGATTCTCTCCCTCAATGACCACGATCTCAAAATGCTCAATGAC
>CAMKAP010000145.1 GCA_946410505.1 uncultured Clostridia bacterium | reverse complement strand
GCAGAGCGGCGTGGAGGACATGTTCCGCTATCACGTCAAGGACGAGCTCGGCTGCGTGCTGGAAAACGTTGGTCCCGACGGAGAAGCGCGGCTCGACTTCACCGAGGGCCGCATCGTCAATCCCGGCCACGACATCGAGGGCGTGTGGTTCCTGCTTGAGCAGGCCAGGCGCACGAACGACGCCGCGCTGGTCGAGAAGGCCGAGACGATCTTCAGCCGCGCAATCAATGCGGGCTGGGACAAGGAATACGGCGGACTGCTGTATTTCATCGACTGCCTGGGCCGCCCGCCCGAGGCCTACGAGCACGACATGAAGCTCTGGTGGCCGCATGACGAGATCCTGATCTCCTCGCTGATGCTCTTCCGCGACACCGGCAAGGAGGAGTACCTCGACTGGTTCTTCAAGACCCTCGACTACTGCAAAGCGCATTTCTCCGACCCCGCCTTCGGCGAGTGGTACGGCTATCTGCGCCGGGACGGCAAGCCCACCGAGCCAGCCTGCAAGGGTTCCACCTTCAAGGGTCCCTTCCATCTGCCGCGTATGCTGAGCATGGTGGACGTGATGATGGGCGAAATCCTGGGGGAATGAGAAACCCATGGCCGACAGTGTATTCGAGACCATCAGCCAGGCCTATTACGACCTGACGGCCGCGGAGAAAAAGACGGCCGACTTCGTCATGAAGCACCATGACGAGACCCAGTATATGTCCATTGCAGAGCTGGCTGATGCGAGCGGTGTGGCCGAGGCTACAGTGTCCCGCTTCTGCCGCCGCCTGGGCTACAAGGGCTACAACGCCTTTAAACTGGCCATTGCCAATGCCGCCGCCCTGGGAAAGCAAGAGGGCGATCAGCTCTCTGGGCAGATCCTGGAGGACGACAGTCTGGAGGACATGAGCCGCAAGCTTTATTCGGCGGATGTGGCCGCCCTCGCTGAGACCCTGGATTGCCTGGATACGGAGCGGGTCAGCGCCGCGGCCGACTGTCTGGAGAAAGCGGGGAAGGTTCTCTGTATGGGGCAGGGGGGCTCCATGGTGATGGCCTCCGAGACGGCGCACCTGTTTTCCACCGTGAGCGGGAAGTTCTTCCCCATCAGCGATTCCCATATGCAGGTCATCGCCGCGGCCAACATGGAGGAGGGTGACGCGCTACTCTTCTTCTCCTATTCCGGCGCGACCCGCGAGATGTCGGAGACGCTGAATGTGGCCCGTGCCCGCGGCGCAAAGGTGATTCTGGTGACCCGCTTTCCGCGCTCGCCGGGGGCCGCTCTGGCGGACGTGGTGCTCTGCTGCGGCTCCAACGAGGGACCGCTGCAGCTCTCCAGCGTGCCGGCCAAGATCGCCCAGATGTTCCTGATGGACATTCTGTTTTCTGCTTTCTGCCGTCGGAATCTGGAGCGCTGCCGCGCAAACCGCTCGCGCGTGGCCGAGGCCCTGGCGGAAAAGCACTTGTGAAAGATAATTTCAGAGAATGACAAAAATGACGGTCTGCCGCTCCTGCCAGGCCGTCATTTTTACCAAAACGGATCAGACGGATTTGTGAAAAACACAAAAATAATTTTCAACGTCGGTAAATTCTGAAAAATTCTTTCAAAAATCGATTGACAAGGCTCCTTTTCTTCGGTAGAATTCACATGGTAAGACCGGCGGAAACAGTCCGCCGCGAAAAATAACAAATAGGAGGAACATCATGAAGAAACTGTTTGCACTGATGCTCGCGCTGATCATGGTCTTCGCGCTGGCGGCCCCCACCGCTTTCGCCGACGACGCCGTGGAGATCACCCTGTGGACCTATCCCATCGGCGGCTGGGGCAACTCGGAAGTCGTTGACGAGCTGGTCGCCGCTTTCGAGGCTGCCAATCCCGGCATCAAGGTCACCGTCGAGTACCTGGCTTACGCAGACGGCGACGACAAGGTCAACACCGCCATCGAGGGCAAAGCCGCTCCCGACCTCATCATGGAAGGACCCGAGCGTCTGGTCGCCAACTGGGGCGCCAAGGGCTACATGGTCGACATCGCCGATCTGTGGGACGACGCCGATAAGGAAGAGATCCTGCCCGTCGTGGCCGCTGCCTGCTTCAACGCGGATGGCCAGAGCTACGAGTATCCTCTCTGCATGACCGCCCACTGCATGGCTGTCAACCTCGCCCGCTTCCAGGCTGTCGGCGCTGACCAGTATCTGGATCTCGACACCCACACCTGGACCACCGACGACTTTGTCGCTGCGGTCGGCCTGCTCGCTGCCGAGAATCCCAATGTTGCTGCTGTCTTCTGCTCCGGCCAGGGCGGCGACCAGGGCACCCGTGCTCTGATCAACAACCTCTACAGCGGCACCTTCACCAATCCTGAGCACACCGCCTACACCGCTGACTCCGAAGAGAACATCAAGGCTCTTGAGCTCCTGGCCGGTCTGGAAGGCGTGAACTTCGATCCTGCCATCAACGGCGGCGAAGAGATCAACCTCTTCCGCCAGGGCATTCTGGACATGGCTTTCTGCTGGAACATTGGCGCGCAGCTGAACACCGCTGACGGCAATGAGGCTGGCTTCACCAACGACGGTGACGAGATCGTCTGCATGGCCTTCCCGAGCGACGATGGCGTGCCCGAGCTCTGCGGCGGCATCTGGGGCTTCGGTATCTTCGACAACGGCGACGCTGCCAAGATTGAGGCTTCCAAGACCTTCATCAAGTACATGGCTGACAGCGAGGCTACTGCCGACGCCGTCAAGGCTTCCACCTACTTCGCCGTGCGCGATAAGTCCGACGATGTGGATCTGTCCAACATCTATGAGGGCAACGACATCATGAGCGAGTACACCAAGCTCATGCCCTTCCTCGGCGACTACTACCAGGTCGTTCCGGGCTGGGCCGAGGCTCGTACCGCATGGTGGAACATGCTCCAGCAGGTTGGTGCCGGCGCGGATGTGGCCGAGTCTGTCGCTGCCTTCTGCGAGGTTGCCAACGGGGCTGCCGGCGCCTGATCCGAAACGGATCACAAGCTGACATCCCGACATTCTAATCCTTGGTAAGGGTGCGCACCCTCCCTGCGATCAGCGCAGGGAGGGTGTTTCTCTGGCAGCAGCACCCTGAAAGAGAAAGGAGTCCTTTTTATGGGCAAATCTACCGGAATGAGCCGGGCGCTGGTACGGAGGGAAACCACAGCCGGATATCTTTTCCTGCTGCCGAGTCTTTTCTTCTTTATCACCTTTGTCGTGTATCCCATGTTCATGTGCATCTACACCAGCTTCTTTGATTCCAACATGGGCAAGGATACCGTGGACACCTTCATCGGCCTCGGCAACTACAGAGAACTGATCGGCGACCAGGTGTTCCGTGGCGCCCTGAAAAACACGCTGACAATCGTGGTTGTTGCGGTTCCTACGGTCTGCGCCTTCTCACTGTGGGTGGCGTCGGCCATCACCGATATGAAGCCGGTGCTGACCTCCGCCTTCCGCGTGATCTTTTATCTCCCCGTGGTAACGGGCTCTGTCGCTGTCACGGTCGTGTGGAAGTGGATGTACAACAACTATTACGGCATCTTCAACTATCTGCTCAAGGGAGCGGGTATCATTGAAAAGAACATCAACTGGCTGGGCGATGCCAAGTATGCCCTCTGGTGCATCATCCTGATCTTGTTCACCACCTCGGTCGGCCAGCCGATCGTGCTGTACGTGTCGGCGCTCGGCAACGTTGACCAGACCCTCGTCGAGGCGGCCGAAGTAGACGGTGCGACGCGCATGCAGGTGTTCTGGCGCATCAAGTGGGCACAAATCATGCCCACGACGCTCTACATCCTCATCATCACAACCATCAACTCCTTCCAGTGCTTCGCGCTGATTCAGCTGCTGACCTCGGGCGGGCCGAACCACAGTACGGACACGATCATGTACTACATCTACTACACCGCATTCAAGCTCTACCGCTACGGCTACGGCAACGCCATGGGCGTTGTGCTGATGATCATCATCGCGGTGCTGTCGGCCATCCAGTTCAAACTGGGCCAGTCATCGGATTAAGGGGGTGCGGACATGAGAAATCAGAAATCTATGGCATACCGCGTTTTTGCGCTGGTTCTGGTCATCATTCTGGCGATCCTCTTCACCTTCCCGCTCTACTGGATCATCACCGGCTCCTTCAAGACAGGCAAGCAAATCAACTCCACGACGCCCATCTGGTGGCCCACCGAGTGGACGCTGAAAAACTACGAAAAGCTGATGAGCAAGTTCAAAGCCCCGCTCTGGGAGCTTCCGGTGCCCCTCAGCCAGTATTTCTCGGCGGACGGAAGCCTGACCATGTTCTCCACCGGGCCGACTGTGCCCGCGGCGGTACGCTGGCTGCTGAACACCGTGTGGATGGCGGTTGCCGCCATGCTGCTGACCTGTGTGACCGCAGCACTGGCAGGATATGCGCTCGCGAAGAAGCGCTTTGTCGGGCGGACGATTGTCTTTACCCTGATCGTCTGCGCCATGGCGCTGCCAAAACAGGTAATCCTGATCCCGCTGATCCGGGAGATGTCTTCCCTGAAGCTCTACAACACTATGAGCGCGGTAGTATACCCCATTGTGGGCTGGCCTTTCGGCGTCTTTCTGATGAAACAGTTTGCCGAGAGCATCCCGGGCGAGATCCTCGAAGCTGCGCGTATTGACGGCGCAAGCGAGCTCAAGACCTTCACCACGATCGTCTACCCGATGATCAAGCCGGGCGTCGGCGCGCTGGCCATTTTCACCTTTATCAGTTCCTGGAATGACTATTTCATGCAGCTCATTATGCTCTCCTCCACCAAGAACCTGACCATCTCACTCGGTATCGCGAACATGCAGGCGGAGAACTCCACGGACTTCGGCCTCATCATGGCGGGTGCCGCCTTCGCGGCCGTGCCGATCATCATCGTCTTCGTGATCTTCCAGAAGTACTTTACCAAGGGAATCACGATGGGCGCGGTCAAGGGCTGAACCTATGATTTACGGACAGTTGTCGGATGCCCCGGCCTATCGGGGCATCCATCCGCGGCTCGACCGCGTACTGGAACTGCTGACGCCGGACTTCCTCTCCACCGTGACAACGGAGCGAATGCGCCTGGACGAGGACAACCTGTATGTGACCCGCTATGAGGTTTCGACCACGGCGGACGATACCAGGCTCTTCGAGTACCACCGCCGCTATCTGGACGTTTTTGTCACCGTGCAGGGGAGCGAGCGGGTCGATATCGCGCGGCCCGAGGCTTTGGAGCTGCGGGAACAGCGCGACGACTACTGGGGTGCCGCCGGCGAGCCGGAGCAGGGGATCCTCCTGCATCCGGGCCGCTTCCTGGTGCTCTTCCCGGGAGACGCGCACCGTCCCGGCATGGCTGTGGGCCGACCCGATACCATATCCAGGATCGTCTTCAAGATCCTATATAAGGAGTAAGAAATGAAAGATTTGA
>CAMKAP010000144.1 GCA_946410505.1 uncultured Clostridia bacterium | reverse complement strand
GGCGTTTCGTTCGCGGGTGGGGCAGTCCATAGGCACGTCGAGGAAATTGCCCTTCTGGCTCCAGCGGGCGTTTTCAATGAGCTTGTTGAGAAGCGGGTTTGAGCATTTGAACGCTCCGACTTGCTCCATATCCGAATACACCGCGACGGCTTCAAAGTCCGCGTCTTCAATGCCCTCCACGAGCGCATAGCGAAAACCGAAGACGGTAAAGTGCGGCGTGTATTCCTCGCTTTCCGCGCCTTTGCAGATATACGTGATCTGCTGAAACTCCGTCCTTCCGCCGTCGCAGTTGGCGGTGGAAAAGCAGCCGCTTTGATCCAGCCCCTCGCCGTGTTTCAGGCGCACCATCTGCCCGGGAGAGGTATGATGCAGAATCATATGCACGTATCCGGCAATGTTTTGCCCGAAGTCAACAATAAGATTTCCGGCGGCGTCGCGCATGAGTTTTCCCGGAAACCGTTCTTTTTCCCGCACCGGGACGCTTTCGTTTTCGATCAGTCTTCCTTCGGTATGCTCGTTGCAGAGAGCGGCCTTTTGCCAGCCGTGGGGAGCTATACGGGCGTCGTACACTTCGCCTTTTTGCAGGTCCGTGCGCACGATGGGGCCGAGACCGACCTCCCAGCTTTCATCCGTGAAAACCGTCTCCTCGCTGCCGTCGGAGTAAAGAAGCCGTATTTCTCCCAAGAGCGCGAGCGTGTAGCCGAAGTTGTTGTTCCACCGCCACCAGCCGTCACCCACCGTCACGCGCAGTTCGTTGTCGCCTTCCCTTAAGAGGGCGGTAACGTCATATTCCTGCACCTGAATGCGATAGTAGTAGCTGGTCAGCCCCGGCATGAACTTGTTTTCGGTCACCCTCACACCGTCCAGCTCCGCCTCATACACGCCGTGAGCGGTCAGACGCAGCACGGCTTTTCCCACTGTTTTCTGAACTTCAAATTTTCTCCGGAACACCGGCACGAGCTTTGTCAGCCGATTGTCTCCCGGATGACAGATCCACTTAGTCATTAGCTCAACTCCTTGGAAAGTGCCAGGATCCGTCCGGCGCATGCTTTCAGCTCGGCGCGGGTAATTGTTCCGTCCTTCAATCCTGTCAGGATACCTTCCACATCTTCTTTCGTTCCGGACATCATCAGATCGTTGCCGGCTTTGATGCAGAGTGAAGGGCTGGAAGCACCGTAAATGCCTAAGTTGAACTTGTCGTTTGTGGTTCCCCAGTCTGTCATAACGATGCCCTCAAAGTCCCACTCGCCGCGAAGCACCGTTGTGATCAGATCGCCACGGTTGGCGGTATGGGTTCCATTGAGCAGATTATAAGAGGTCATCAGCGCCTTGGGGTCAGCCTCCTTCACGCAGATTTCAAAGCCCTTGAGATAGATCTCCCGAAGAGCCCGCTGGGAAACCACGCTGTTGGAGCCAAAGCGGTTGGTCTCCTGGTTGTTGCAGGCAAAGTGCTTGATGGTGACGGCGCATTTTTCATGCTTTTGCACGCCGCGAGTCGTCGCCGCAGCGGTTTTGCCCGAAATCAGGGGATCCTCGGAATAATATTCAAAATTCCGGCCGCAGAGCGGGCTGCGATGGATGTTCAGGGCTGGCGCCAGCCAGACGTTGGCGCCGAAAAGCTCCATTTCCTCTCCAACCAGATCGCCGCACTCTTCCGCTACAGTCGGATCCCACGCCTGAGCGAGCGCCGTGCCGATGGGGATGGCAGAGGCGTAGTGATAAAGAACCGTATGATTCTTGGCTTTTTCCTCATTCTGCCGCAGCTTCAGGCGGATCAGCTGCTGGATCTCGGGAGGCAGGATATGGAGGATGCTGTCAAAGGCGTCGGAATCCAGACCCTCCTGACCGTCCTCCGTCTCCAAATATTTGGTGGCGAGACGCAGACCGGCGGGGCCGTCGGCCATGATGATGCTGCCGAAGCCCTTTTTCGTTACAATGGATGCGGTTTCTCCCGCACCGCCCGCGAGACGGGAGGCGGAGTTTCCGATAATAGCTGCCATGCCCTCCGCGTCCGAGTGCTTTCCGGCGCAGATCGTTGCCAGCTCCCGGTCGGAAAACTCGGAAAGGTTCTCCAAACCGATATGCTCCCGCTCTGTCTTCTCCCGGTCATAATGACCGATGCGGCCAAGCGCGGCGGAGGATACGGGGATGCGGGGCAAATCATCGGGTATCTCACGGACGATCCGGGGCTGCCAGTCCTCAAAATCCGTCTCTCCGCCGGAATGGCTCAACGAGTCGGAGCGCACATCCACGTCCAGACTCACAACGCCGACAGGCGCGTTGCCGAGGCTGAACAGGTATTCGCCTTTCTCCAGCAGCCAGCTGTCATTTCCCGAATCCCAGCTGGCCATATTCTCCAGAGGAAGCGGAAGCGTAAGTGTCTCGCGCTCGCCGGGAGCGAGCTCCCGTGTTTTGGCATAAGCGCCCAACTCCCGCAGGGGCTTGACAAGCTTGCCGGCCGGCGCGGAATAATAGAGCTGCGCGGTCTCTTTTCCGGGAAAGCGCCCCACGTTGCGGATCGTTGCCTCCACGATCACAATCCCGTTTTCCGACCGAAAACCGGCGCAGTCCGTCTCAAATTCTGTATAGCTCAGCCCGTAGCCGAAGGGAAAGATCGGCTTTGCGCCCGCCGCCTCATAATAGCGATAGCCCACAAAGACGCCCTCCCGGCAGCGAGTATCGTCCCGTTGGGCGAAGTCCCCGATGGCAGGAAGGTCTTCAGCTCTGGCCCAGGTGGTGGTGAGCTTGCCGGAGGGGCTGACTTTTCCAAGCAGCACATCCGCGAAGGCGTCTCCGGTGACGTTTCCCAGTTGGCTCAGGAGCAGAACATTCTCCACCTTATCCAGCACGGGCGAAATGTCCACCGGACCGCCCACGTTCAGCACAAGAAGAAACTTCTCATATTGCTCCGCGCAGCGCAAAATGTCCCGCTTTTCATCCTCCGTGAGCAGATAGTCGCCCTCGTTGCCGGGGCGATCCGCACCCTCGCCGGAGTTGCGGGCAAGCACATAAACGCAAACCTCGCCCTTGCCGTCAAGGGAAAGCTCATAACGAGGCTCCGGGGGCATCCGTCCCATACCGACAAGGAAGACGGATTTGCCAAGCTCCTTCGCTTTCTGGGCGATATCCTCATAGAAACTCTTGACAGACCCATCCCGGATCGCTTTGTATTCATCCATCCAGGGCTTCGTGGTGACGGTGAAGCCTGCGTTTTCCAAGCCTTCCTCCACGGTCACATAGTGGCGCACATTTACATCGCCGCTGCCTGTGCCTCCCTTGATGGTCTCACGTGCACCCGCGCCGTAGAGAGCGATCTCGCAGGGAGCGGAAAGCGGAAAATCTCCGTTCTTTTTCAAGAGAACCATGCAGTCAGACGCAAGTCGGCGCAGACGCGCGATGTGGTCTTTTTCAAAATCCTGTATTTCGGGAGAGGTTACTCTGATCATTTTTTTACTCCAATCCATTCACGATTCCGTGCAGCTGCTTGTCGATCTCTGCGATCGTGTCGGCGGGAATGCCGCACATTTCCATGATCTCCCGGGCTGTATTGTTTCCCACGGCAGCCATTAACCCTTCTACAGAAAACTGCCGGGCTTTCGCAACAGCCTCGATCGCTGCAAACATCGGCGTCAGAACAGTCTGCACTTCTTCTCTCTGCCTGCGAAGATGCGCAAGTGTGCAGTCCACACTGAGCACCGGCGCGAAATTGCCGTTCATGGAACCTGCATGTACAGGCTCGGTAAAGCCCCCTCGGGTAAGCTTCCCCATGATCTCGCCCAGCCACTCAATGCTGTCCGATACCCAACGGGGCAGGCGAGGACAGACGGAATTGGTATTGATCCAATCCTCACCGGTAGAAAAGCCATGTCCGCCGTAAGAATAGATATGGCTCTCAAAAGCAACACCCTTTTCCGCCAAAGAAAGTTCCATACGGAGGGTGTTGGAAATATCTACGGTACGGTCGTCGCGAGCAGCCACCAGGAAGCAGGGGCAGGTTTTGGCAGTTACATGTTCATGGGGATAGGGCATACCGGGCTGACACAAATCACAGATATCTTTGAGAATTGCCGGATACACCAGAACGGCTGCTGCAGGCTTATGTTCCGCCACCGTAGCAGCACAGGCTGCCAAATGACCGCCGGCAGAGAATCCGACTACGGCAATCTTATCTGCGTCTACATACCACGCTTCCGCGTTTTCTATGATCCGGCCCATTGCCTGCTCATAGTCCTCAAGCGGCAAAGGCCACTTTCCCTTCGGCGTGCAGGTATAACGCAGAACAAAGGCCTGATACCCCGCCTTCAGATACGCCGTCGCCACGGGGTCCGCCTCCCGGTCGGAGCACATGGCGTACCCGCCGCCCGGGATCACCAGCATGGCCGGCCGCTTTGAGAAGCCGAACTCCCCGTCGGTTTCCTGAAGATACGCCGTGAGGGTGACGTTTCTTTCTTCGTTTATTACAATCTTTTCTGCTTTCATTTTGCGCCTCCTGTTAAGATCCTTCGCAATATCGTTATTATTCCGGTGCGCTTCGCGTTCACAGCTTTTCCAGTCCCAGCTTCAGGACCTCGCCGCCAACGCCGCGCCGCATCCAGTCGGCGCAGCTTACCCCGTCAACCACGGTGGTAAAGGCGGCGTTGGAACCGCAGAGGCAATGGACGGTCAGATCGGCTTCCTTACTGTTTTTATCCGGTGTGTCAAAGATAAACGCACTCAGGTCCGGAATTTCATTCTGAAGATGATCCAGCATTTCCCTGAGTTTGTTCTGGAAGCTGGCGCCCGCAGCCTTGTCCGGGATCCATCGGCCGTCTTCCAGATACGTTTCCATCTGCGTCAGCGCGGCATCCCGCGCGGAACAGCAGTACATGATTTTGATCTCCGGGCGGTTTTTGTGCAGCGCCAGCAGGCTGTCGGACACGATCTCGCCGCCGGTGAGACGCGAAGCGATCTCCTCCGGCGCTTTCCAGACGTCTCTTGCCACCCGAAGCCAGTCGAAATGCATCATGGCGCTGTCCACACAGGCGGTAACGTCCCGGCACTGCGGGAATGCGGCGGCGACGGCGTCGGTCAGCAGGGACGTAGCAAAGGCTCCCGCAGAGAACCCGGTCACAAGGATCTGCTCCGGGTTCGGCACCAGTTCCTTGATTTTTTTCAGCATCAGCTGGAAATTCGTATAACCGTGGTGATGGAGAACGGCCGGTTTTCCATCCAGGTCTGTATAGGGGAAATCCCCGGTTCCGCAGTGAAAGTCTCCGGTTGCATAGGTTACAAACATCAGATTCCAGTCTCGGAAAGGATTCTTTTTTGACTGTCCGAAGGTCCCCATTCGGAGAATTACATCCCCGAACCGCACGTCGTCGGAATAGAACATCTCACCCTTTCCGCCCACGCGCTGGGGTCTGGCCGCAGTATGCGCATCTACCGAAACAC